>NZ_JACJFH010000076.1:0-25805 GCF_014164495.1 Pseudoalteromonas sp. SG41-5
TGTAACCACCAAGATCACTGGCAAACTGACGGATATACTTAAAATCTATATTATTATTATCAGCATATTCATAGATATCAGCTAATAACTCTCTATCTCCTTGTGTCAAAAATTCATAAGAACTTCGCATTAAGTTAGATAAGGACATCCCATCAGCGCCGCTTAAAATTTCTGATTCAGTACCACCAAAAATATCCGTCACCATAGCTTCATAATAATGCTCAGACCGGCTTATATTTTTGCTTTTTTCTAAATCCCGTTCATCTAAAATAGACTCGAACTGTGATGTTACTTGCGAGCTATATTCATCGGAAACCATCGCTTTACTAAAAGAAGAAAAAGAGTTCAGATGAGATAATAGTAATTCTTCAAATGATGCTAGTGCGGTAACGTTACTTTCGTATTTAAGGCTGTCTCGTTTTAGGTTTGATAGGTTTTGCTGATCAAGTGTGTGCCATCTTTCATATGCAGCTACCCTCTCTGAGCTGCTAAATGTATTACTTGTGTCTAATGCTATCGTCTCAAGTTTTGATTTGGATAAATGTTCAAATTCCCATTTTGCTGTGGCAACCTCATCACTATTTATTTTTGCATTTGAAGAGAGTATTTCCTTATGTAGAGATAAATTTTGCTGACTTAATTTAGAAATATCAATAGAGCTTTTGGCCTTACTTAATTTCGACGATAATGAAGAAACCGATGCATGTATTTCTATATCCTTACTTTTTTTGGGGTCAGATTGTGGCTGAGGAAAAGCTTTTCTCGCATTTAACAAACTTCTCTTGATATCAGGTATATCCATACTATTGACCCTCTAAACGAAAATAGACTCCTTTGATTAAATTTGGAGTCTAAGGTGTTAATTAGTTAGTTGTGTAGTTAAAAGTTATACTTTCTATTCTATTTGGTGTTGAATAATGGAAAGTACCAGTTGCTTCAACTCTATGAACAATTGATACTTGAATACCTGGTTTGAAGCTCTCACCATTAAATACTGTTACCTCTCCAGTAGAGTTTGGCACAATTGGTTCGCACTTAACGGGATTGTTGTTATATGCTCGATAAAAGCACAATTCAACAATCTCGCCAAAAGAATCTGGGTAATTTGAAGATGTGTAATTAATCCCAGTAATTTTACCTGTTTTACTCTCAAGTGGAATATCTCTTAAATCGCCATGTAATATAGAAAATAGAGATGATGACAGACCACCGGCAGAGCTTAATACTAGCATCCTGCTTGGTTGCTTCTCTTTAGTTATACTGAAATCAGCGGCGAATGCTTGAGTGCTTTAAACTAGTGAAGACATTAGAAAAGCGGTAATAGACATTTTCTTCATTAAAAATTCCTTATTATATAATTGGAGAATTTTTCATTCTCTGCTTTGTACCTTTTTTACATTATTTTAATGAGGCAACATTGTCAATGTAATAAGAACAAATTATTCAATCTGGTTAGCTAGGCCATACTATGTAATGGATATTTGTACGTTTAAGTATCCATTATTAAATGAGCACTTTTTTAAATTCAAATGAGAGGGCACCCAACTAAATTACAAAAACTATTACTAGGTTTACTCGCTGATCTTATGCTTATAAAGCAGAAGAGCTGAGCGCTTCATGTTTGTGTGGGAGTTTGTCGACTATGAATGGGGATCCCGTGTCGAGACTGTAGCTGTCATCTAGCTAATTAAAAGTTGAGTGCAGTAAAGCATAGCCTTTGACCTTTAGAAAATATTATCTTGTTGCAATTTCCTCCTTGGTTTACTTTCTGAGCTGTGTAAAACTAGCTGGGTTAATTTAGTAAATCAGGTGACATGAATGTCGAATATAAAAGCTTGGAAACTTATCAGTTTATTTTGTTTGGTAAGCTTACTTATGGGCTGTCAATCGAAAGAAGAGCAGTTACAAGAAACAATTAAACAATCTATAGCTAAAGCTGAAGTTGAGTTAGCAGGACTTGGTAGTGCCTTAGATAACGTCTCAATTCGTAATGCCGCTTTATTAAGCGAATATGGCCGTATACTTAGCAATGAAAAGCCAGAGCTAGCTAAAATTGCTGGCGTGCTCGTGCAAGATGCAACTCGAAAAGGCCCGCTTTACTCAGGTTTGCAACAACGCTTAGCTGATATCAAAAGTACTTACCTTATTCCTCCTTACGATGAAACACTGCAAAATATTGATTTGTTGCGAGATGCTGCAAAGCCCGCTTTATTTTCGGATGCTTTGACCGATCCTATTAACATGCTTGCTGATATGTCGGGTGGCTCGCTTGCGCGTGTCGGTGCAATCAGTCAGCAGGCTGAAGGGGTTGGTGAAGGCAACCAGTTAGTCGGCAATCCTAATTATGGTAATTGGCAAACTAACAGTAGCGGTATCAGCTTTTGGCAGTGGTATGGCATGTACCGCATTTTAGGTGATGTATTTGATCGTGTTGAATATGGTAGTTGGAGCAAGCGCCGAAAGTATAGTTATTATAATGATTATGGTCGTGCGCGTTATTCTAGCCCTAAGCAAATTAAAGCACAAACCGCCGTTGAAACACGTACTAAGCAATCGTATCAACGCCAAGGTAAGCAATTCACAAGCCCTTATGCATCTAAAAAAACCGGGGCTTCTGGGTTAAGTCGTAGCAGTTATACACCACCAAAAAGTCGCAGTAGTTACTCCAAAACCAGTAGCTATAGTAAAGACTCGGGATCGGTCAGAAACAGCAATAATAGAACCTCTCGCGGTGTCAGTCGCGGTAAGTAAACGGCTATTTAAAGATTTAGTGTTGGAGTTTAAAGAATATGTACGAATTTAATGGAATAACTATGTGGTCACTACAAGCAATCGCGATTGATTTTGCGATTATTATTGCACTGTTTGTGAGCCTTAAATATATCAAAGGTTGGGTATCTAACTTACATGCCAATGATGAGATCACTGAGCGTGATAATTTTGCGTTTGGTATTAGCTTTGCTGCTGGCTTAGTTGCTTTAGCAATTGTGCTGACGGGTGTAAGCAGTGGTGCATTTGCAGTGAGCTTACAGCAAGAAGCATTGCAAATGGCAGCTTATGGTTTGTTAGCTATTGTGCTAATAAAGCTTGGGCACTTTTTTCAAGATAAAGTGGCACTGCGCAAAGTCAGCTTACATGATGAAATAGTGAAGGGTAATGTAACTGCCGCGGTGATTGATTTTGGCCATGTTGTGAGTGTGGCAATCGTGATTCGCTCAGCGCTATTTTGGGTGGCTACAGAAGGCTGGCATGGTTTACCAATCGTTATAGCAGCGTTTATTATTGGTAGCATTGCGTTATTGCTCGTGAGCCAGTATCGCGTACAACTATTTAAGCGTACTAACCGAAGTGGAGATTGCCTACAACAAGCAATTGTTGACGGTAACTTGGCTGTTGGTATTCGTTATGCTGGCTTTTTAATCGGTAGCGCGCTTGCGCTTACTGCGGCTTCAGGTATCGCGCCTTATGCTGCAGATAGCATTAACACCAGCTTGATTTTCTGGGCGATTAGCGCTTTGATTAGTTTAATTGCATTTATCGTACTGCATTTAATTACGATTAAAATTATCCTTTCAGGTTGCGATATATCAGACGAAGTGAACCGTCAAAAAAATGTGGGTGTAGCAACTATTTCAGCGGCAATCTCGTTTGCTGTGGGTATTACCATGGCAACTCTATTAGGCGCGTAAAACTTGTCACATTCTAAGCAAAGCCCAAGTAAGTACTCCTTACTTAGGCATGATTTTTTATTAATTACTGTTATGGCCATACTCGCTGGGTGTGGCCTTATTTATGAATATCTGCTATCTCATTATGCCGGACGAGTTTTAGGCTCTGTAGAGAGCGCTATTTATGCGATGATAGGCACTATGATCGTAGCAATGGGTATAGGGGCTTTTTTAGCGCGTTGGTTTAAGGATGCCTTTACCGCTTTTGCTTGGCTTGAAAGTCTTATTGCACTTGTTGGTATGGGTTGTATCTTAGCTATAGCCAGCGTTATTGCTGTTAGTTATTCTTTACCGCATATTTTTTCTGACATTTTTAATCTACCAGCTGATGTAATTCTTAACGGCTATATATTTCAAAAACTCCAAGAGTGGTCACGATTCCTTCCTTATGTATTTGGCTTATTGTTAGGTCTATTAATCGGTATGGAAATTCCACTTATCGCTCGCATACGTCAGCATGTTTATGGTCGTTTCTTAGAAAATAATGCTGGCACGATCTACGGTGCCGACTATATAGGTGCAGGTATTGGAGCGGCTATTTGGGTTAGCATTATGTTGGCTATGCCAATCATGCAGGCTGCAGCATGGACTGCGCTATTTAATATTATCGCAGGTTTGGCATTCTTATGGCGTTATCATAGCTATGTCCGTTACGCCAAACTATTACTGGTATGTCATATCGCTTTACTGGTGTTATTTGGTTTTATTTTAATGCTTGGTAGTAGCTGGATGAAAGATTTAAGTAATGTGCTTTATAAGGATAAAGTTATTTATTCTGAAGCGACGAAGTATCAGCATCTAGTGTTAACCGAGCGATTGAGCCGCAATCAACCCGATCCAATTACCGATCTTTACTTAAACGGCCGCTTACAGTTTTCTAGCATCGATGAACAAATTTATCATTCAATGTTAGTGTATCCGCCATTATTAGCCTCGAACCGTCACGATAATGTATTGATTATAGGCGGTGGTGATGGGTTAGCACTAAGAGACGTATTGAAGTGGCCTGTTAAAGAAGTCACCTTAATTGATTTAGATGCCCAGTTACTTAGTTTATTTGGTCATGATGACGATGAATTTAATCCTCCGGCAGCTATTCATGAGCGCTTAACTAAACTTAATAAGCACTCAATGGCTGATCCTCGATCGCATATTAAAGTGGGTGATGCTTTTCTTGAAGTAGAGCGGTTACTTGATGAAGGTAAGCGTTTTGATACCATCATTATTGACTTACCTGATCCGAATCATCCCGATTTAAATAAAATGTACAGTGACTATTTTTATAATCATATCCGTCAATTACTAGCCGCAGATGGTGCAATGGCTGTGCAGTCAACTTCGCCTTATCATGCTAAAAAAGCATTTTTAAGTATTGGTAAAACAGTCAAAGCGGCAGGTTTTAAGCATGTTGAGCAATACCAGCAAAATATTCCATCATTTGGACAATGGGGATGGACGATTGCAACCACCACAGGTCAATCTGCAAGTGCGAGAATTAGCGATATAACAAACTTACCAGTTGCTTCTAGATGGATCAGTAAAAAATATTTATTGGCAGCATTCGTATTCCCCAATCATTATTTTGAACAAATAAATGATATTGAAGTCAATCAATTAGGCTCAGGTACTTTATATGATTATTATCGTAGTGCATGGCAGATAGAAAGCGAATTGTATAAAAATTAATAAATCACGGTTGACATAATATGTCGATCATGCGAATCTTAACTCAGACATAATATGTCAAATGACAAAAGGCAGAGACATGGAATTAAATGAACTTTCAATAAAACTAGCATCTTTTGAAACTGAAGGCGCTAACTTTGAGTCTTTCTTGATTGCCAATCCAGGCGAGCAAGATGTGTTGCAAGTCATAGTAGATGGCAATGATGAGCTTCCTATTTTTGTTACTCAGACACAAGAGCAGCTGTTATGTATTAGCTATTTGTTCGCTGATGAGGAAGTGAAGCCTGAACTACGTGATGAGTTGAATGAAACCTTATTACGTTTGAATGTACCAATCCCGCTGAGTGCATTTGCGAAGATTGATGATAAATATGCGATCTTTGGTGCTTTGTCGGTTAATTCATCGTTTGATGATATTACCCATGAGCTAGTTACTTTAGCTGATAATGCCATCGATGCATTAGAAGCGGTAACCATTTATTTAAACGATTAACAGCTAGCTATTTTAAGTGGAGTTAAGATTATGAGTATTTTAAAAAAGTTATTTACAGCAGTACGTGGCGGCGCGCGTGAAGCGGGCGAAGCAATTGTTGACGCGAATGGTATTCGTATCTTTGAACAAGAAATTGCTGATGCGCAAAACGCGCTGCAGCGTGCTAAAAAAAGCCTAACTGAAGTGATGGCTAAAGAAATGCAAACGAAGCGTAAGATTAGCGCATTAGATGCCTCAATTGCTGAGCACGAAGCGTATGCAGGTCAAGCACTTGAAAAAGGTAATGAACCGTTAGCGCTAGAAATTGCTGAGAAAATTGGCGACTTTGAAGCTGAAAAAGCAGAGCATGATCAAGTGTTAGCTGGTTTTAGCAATCACATTGTAACGTTGAAGCAGCAAGTAAAAGATGCTGAAAAATCGATCAAAGAAAACCAACGTCAGCTTACTATGGTTAAAACCACTGAAAGCGTGCAACAAGCAACAATGGCAGTAAATAGCACACTTAATACTAATAGCTCGTCGATGACGAATGCACGCCAATCACTTGAGCGTATCAAGCAACGTCAACAAGATCGTAGTGACCAGCTTGGTGCTGCTAAAGTACTTGAAGCTGACACTAATGGCGATGATCTTAAAGCTAAAATGGCTGAAGCTGGAATTGGTGATAGCAATCCAAAAAGTGCAGATATCTTAGCGCGTATTAAAGCGAAGCAAAACGGCTAACGCGCAATTACGATTATTAAAAGGTAACTTATTATAAGTTACCTTTTTTGCTTATGAGGCAGTCTATGTTTAACTTCTTTAAGTCTAAAAAAGCCCCTGAACGCCAATTAAATCACCCTAGTGAACTTAAAAAAGGTGATATGTTCACAGTGATTGATTCGTTTGCTTACCCAAGTTGGCTAAAAGGCCAAACATTGCGCGTTACCGATGTGCAAACTTATCAATATCAGCACAGTGCAGATTATGAGCTAGTACTTGAAAGTGATGCTGGCAAGGTGGTTTTTTTGCAAATAGAGCGCAGCGATGGTGAAGAGTGGGCGAATTTTTCAATCAAAATCCAACGTGATGAAGTGGATGAAATCTTCACACTGGATGAGTTTGCGCGCATCTTTGACGAAGATGATTTAACCTACATAGAAGTGAAAAATACACCAGAGCGTTACATGCAGTTTTTAGCTAAAAGCTATCAACAAAGTGAATCACCATTTGTGTGTTATTTTCATAATAAAGATTATCGTAGCCAGCCATTACCACGCTATGAGCAAGAAGGTGGCGAACCATGCGAAATGATTTGCCTTGAGTCGAGCGATGGAAGCCATGGTTTAAACATTGAGATTTGGGATGGTGGAGAAACTGAAGTATCACTCACTTTAACCCGACCAATCACAGACATTGTTGATCTGTTCCCTGGAGATGCGCAGTGAGTAATGCAAAAGATAAATGGTTACGTCAGGAGCAGGCTGTAAGAGCCACGCAAATGGCGTTTGATCTTAGCAGTGAAGTGCAAAAATCGATAAAAAAGCAAGCCATTGATCAAGAGCTAACGCCATCCGATATGATCCGCAAAATTTTATCACTTGAGGTTAAATCAAAAAAAACGCGTCAACGTTTATCATTTAACCTTAATGATGAAGAAATAGCATTACTTGCTGAACGCTTTGGCGTTGCCCCAGATGATAAGCGGGCAGTAAAACAGCAAGTTGCTGAGTTACTGATTGCTCGAACTAGTAAACGCTAGGTTTTGCCTTCTGATTATTAAGCCCTTACACTTAGGGCTTAAATTATCAAATAATGAGTTGTTGTGAATATTATTTTAATCGCCTATCTACTAATTTTTGCTTTGTTTGGCACGGCAGCGAGTTATTTCTTACGGTTTATTTATGCCTATTGGGTTAAAAAGCAGATGCCGATGCATTTTATTTTTAAAGCAGGGATTTGTATTGTGGCGGTCGTGGTAATTTCCGCGCTGATCCCATTATTGGTATAGCGCGGTTGCAGCAGAGCGACTATTTTAGCTCAAACGACTGGCATTGCTGATCAATACATAATGCTTGCACAGGTAAAACCGGTAAACAATCATTTAAACCATTGGTTTTATTATCGGCAGTTTCTTGCTGAGTAATTTGATCCGCTAACTGTTCTGCATTTTCTTGTTGTGTGTGCAAGGTTGAGTACACTACATAGCGGCTTGGACCACCACAGGCGCGTTGGCCTACTTCAAGCACCTTACATTGAAAACTCGCGGTACAGCTATTATCTTGCACCAACTCAGCCAATGCGCTATTTAATTTAGATACATTTGTATTGCCGTTTGCTGGTGTTGAGTCAGAAGTGCTGACACAACCACTGAGGATCAGCAAACTGGCTGTTGTTACTAAAAATTTAGAATATGATGAACGACTCATATTGGTTTCCCTTAATAAACACTTGTCGCAGAGCTTTCTAGTTTAACACATTTATTTTCAATACACTGAGCCGCAGGGGCCGTCAGGTGCTGACAAATACTGATCATCTTGTTCTGTGCATTAAATTGGCTTTCAAGGCTGGTGATCTGCTGAGTTAACTTTTCAACGGCTTGCTCATTGGCCGTTTTATTAGAGTAAACAATATAGCTACTAGGGCCGCCGCACGCACGGCTACCAACCGGTAATACTTTACATTGAGAGCTGTTATCGCAGTTTAGATCTGCAATTTGTGTCTGTAATTGCTGGTGGACCTTTTTAATGTTATCTCTTGTTGCCGGAACTTCTGTTTGCGGATTTAACTTAGTCGCTTGATTATTTTTAACTAGCGCTGCAGGAGCCGGGCTAAGTTGGTTGTTATTCGGGGTCGCAGCATCAGAACAAGCCGATAAACATAACGGCAGTAGAAGCGCGATAATAAATAAGCGCATGATAAACCTTCATAGTGGTGAACAAGTAACCACCATCATACACTTTGCAGATAACACAGCAATAAAAACTATGGCATTCAAAGGTTAAACCCGACGCTAAGGACGGGTTTAATATTTTTATAGCCCGCCTTGGGTTAATTTTGCGGGATTGAGTAAAGTTTCCAGCTCACTACGTGATAGGTCAGTTTCTTGCTCAGCAACATCAAGAATTGGACGGCCATCTTGATATGCTTGTTTGGCAATTTTAGCTGCTTTAGCATAACCAATGACTGGATTAAGCGCGGTCACTAATATGGGGTTTTTGGCGAGTGCTTTGTCGATATTGGTGTGTTTCACTTTAAAGGATCGAATCGCTTTATCAGCTAATGCTTGACTACTATTTGCCAGTAACTCAATACTTTGCAAAATATTGTAAGCTATTACAGGTAACATTACATTGAGTTCGAAGTTACCTGATTGACCTGCAACAGTAATAGTTGCGTCATTACCAATCACTTGTGCACTAACCATGGCTGCCGCTTCAGGGATCACAGGATTTACTTTACCGGGCATAATTGATGAACCGGGTTGTAAAGCTTCTAGTTCGATTTCACCAAGGCCAGCTAGTGGACCTGAATTCATCCAACGTAGGTCGTTTGCTATCTTCATTTGTGCAACAGCGAGCACTTTTAGCTGCCCTGATAAAGCGACAATGGTGTCTTGCGAACCTATGTTATAAAAAAAGTTCTTGCTTGGCACAAAGCGTACACCGACGTTGGCACTGAGATTTTTACAAAATTGCTCAGCAAACAGGGGATCGGCATTTATACCAGTACCAACGGCTGTGCCTCCTTGCGCTAAAGCAGATACCCCTTCAAGGCTATAGCGGATCCCTGCCATTGCACTATCAACTTGGTGTTGCCAAGACCCTAGAGTTTGCGCAAATGTCACTGGCATAGCATCCATCAAATGAGTTCGACCCGTTTTTACGATTTCACCTATTTCTGACTTTTTGCGCTCCAACGTTTGTGATAGCTGATCCAGCGCCGGAAATAGTTCATACACCACGTTAATTACACTGCTTACAGCAATAGTGGTAGGGATCACGTCGTTAGAGCTTTGCCCCATGTTTACGTCGTCGTTGGGATGGATAACCTCATCACCATAACGACTTGCTAAAGTTGCAATCACCTCATTAGCATTCATATTAGTGCTAGTACCTGACCCTGTTTGAAATATATCAATAGGGAAGTGTTCTAAATGTTCGCCATCAATGATCTCTTGGCATGCGCGCTCGATTAACTGTGCTTTATTTTTACTGAGATGACCTAGCTCGTAGTTGCTTTGCGCTGCGGCCTGTTTGATATAAGCAAGAGCGGTAATAAACTGTTTTGGCATTACTAAATCGCTAATGCGAAAGTTATTTACAGCACGTTGAGTTTGCGCTTGATAAAGTGCATCTGTAGGGACTTGTAATTCGCCCATACTATCTGATTCGGTTCTAAATTCGCTCATGAAAACTCCTAGAAAGGGTTAAATTCGTGACTGAGAATACGGGCTTCACGCTCTAGTATCAGGTATTTCTTGATACTATTATGACTTCTATAAAAGCGCTTTAATGCCAGTAACGGTTTATAAAGTTGCTCTAAACATTGTTTGCGAATTGCACAATGGACTAAAGAGTCGCACATTTTGTTGAGGATTTCATGGAAAGTGCGTCTTAGATAGAGTTCTTGCAGCAATAGACTGTGGTTTTTTTCGTAATGACGTGCAGCACTCAGGCCAGCTTCAATGTAATTTGCCACTAAAGCTGGCGCATGTAGCCCAGGTCGCGGGCAAATACATTTCATTTGCTGTTGATAATAAAGCATAGCGTGATGTTCATGCATAAGAAAAACCGATTAACTGTAATGGTAATTATTATCATTACAGTTAATCGGTTTCGGTGCAAGTCACAAATTGTAAATATTGGCGGAAGGTGAGTTTTTTAATTGTAGCCAAGAATAAATATTTGGTCTGTTTCATGTATTAACGCCTGATTTTGTTGATTTGTTTGCGATAGTAAATCAATTACAGTGGCACGTTCATCACAGCCTATTTTATCTGTTACTGGTTTTTCACTTGCCGCAATTGCAGCGTCTAGGGCGGTATAAGGTGATATATACATAATCTTCTCCGTTTGGTTGATTCAATTAGATAGTTGCATAACTCATACCATGCTCAATATTTTTTTTATTACTTTGAATTATATAGTTTTTATATAAAATTAATTATTTAATAGCGACATCTGTTGCAAGATTTGCTTTACTAATGGGCATACTTTACCAATCTTGGTGCATCTGTATTGAGATGCTTGGAAATATATATGACGAAACCTTTCTCGCAAGCGTGTGAAAATAATAAAAATCCAATATTAAGCGTCATCACAGCATATTTAGCACAAGTCGAGAGTGTGTTAGAGGTGGGATCAGGTACGGGGCAACACAGCGTGCACTTCGCTGCTAATTTGCCTCACTTACAATGGCATACCAGTGATCGCTTGGTTAATCATAATGGTATTAAACAGTGGCTTGATGAAGCAAAGCTAGATAACTTGCACGCACCAGTAGAGTTAGATCTAAATCGCCCTTGGCCAATAAATACCGTTGATGCTATTTATACTGCTAATACGTTACACATCGTCAGCAAACCGTTAGTTGAGCAATTTTTTACTGGTGTTAATAAGCATTTATTGTCAAAAGGTCTCGTGTGTATTTATGGCCCATTTAAATACAACGGCAACTTTACCAGTGAAAGTAATCAGCGTTTTGATGAATTTTTAAATCAGCAAGACAGCCAAAGTGGCATTCGTGATTTCGAATGGGTACAGCAATTAGCTGAGCAAGCAGGGTTAATGCTTGTTGATGATATTGCGATGCCTGCTAATAATCAGTTATTGATTTTTAAACGTCATTAGTTATCAATCTTAAAAGGTAATAATTCAGTGCATTGCTGATGATAGATGCGCATATGCTGACGCTCACGTTGTAAGTAATCTGCTATCGCAGGGCTAAAAGTAGCATCCATTACGGCATGTACGGAGTGAGTAAATACCGGTGCAAAACCTCGTGCTATTTTATGCTCGCCCTGCGCACCTGAGTGAAAACACTGAAGCTGATGTTTAATACAATATTCAATACCTTGGTAATAGCAAAGCTCAAAGTGCAGGCAATCAATTTCTGCTATAGCTCCCCAATAGCGCCCGTATAGTGTGTCATTATTTTTAAAGCTCAGTGTTGCAGCGACCACTTCGTGATCATGGATGGCATGCATGATCACCAGTTTATCGGCCATTAAGGCATGTAACAAAATAAAAAAGTCATGATTTAAATAACCCATGTGGCCAGAGCGTTTTAAATAAGTGCGTTGGTAAAATTCGCAAAACTGGCTCATCACAGCTTTAGTTATCTGTTCACCTTGCAGCCATTTAATACTAATATTTTGCTGGGTTATTTTATTACGTTCTTTTTTCAATACTTTACGTTTTCGTGCGGTTAACTGCGCTAAAAAATCGTCAAAAGTAGCGTAGTTTTGATTTTGCCATTGAAACTGCACGCCAATACGATGCATACCTTGATGTGGTGTGAGTTGAGAGACTTGCAGTTGCGAGCAAAAGTTAATGTGCCAGCCAGACCAACCTTGTTGCTCACATTGAGCTGTTAAAGTCTTTGTTATGTACTGATACACTTGTTCTGGGTGTGAGTGTGCAATCGCAAGGCGTTGACCTTCAATAGGGCTAAACGGTGAGCCAGATAACCACTTAGGGTAATATTCTAAACCATGTTGCTGGTAAGCTTCAGCCCATGCCCAGTCAAATACATATTCGCCATAAGAGTGACTTTTTAGATAGCCGGGTGCTAATGCCACCAAAGTATCATTTTGGTAAATGGCTAAATGTTGCGGTTGCCAACCAGACGCGGCTGATACGCATTGGCTTTGTTCTAATGCAAATAAAAATGCATGATCAGTAAATGGATTATCGGCAAAAAACTGCTGCCAAACAGCGGTATCTATTGCACTGATACTGGTTAACCAGCGGTGACTAAATATACTCATTATTGATTGCCCTGCGAGCCTTCAACCTGCTTTATAAACTGTTTTATATAGAGTGCTTGCTCAGTAAAGTAAGGGTTGTAAGTCAGACGTTGAAAGGTTGGAAATGCTGCAATATTTTCTGCAGTACGCTCGCCAATATTAGGTTTTTCGGTCGTTTTACATTGCTTATACAAAGTATCATCATCGAGGTAACTGCCGCAATTGCGATAAGCGCCAGCAATACCGTAGTAAGGGTTATCAGGTGAGTTAACTACGGCAATATGAGAAATACCATGAATGTTTTTACAGATTGTATTTTTGCACTGTGGATTTAATACCCTATAGCCTTTTGGAAAACCACTGGTAATGGTTGTTTTATCACCGTAAAAAACCAAGGTATCTAAGCTATTTGCAGGGCGTATCTTTACATCATGCAAGGCGCTTAACAATTGCTGCGATGCACGGGTATCAATGGTGGTATCTATATCACTCATCACTGAAAAAATAGCCAAGTTTGGTAATTGACGCTCGATTAGTTCTGGTAACGCGATTGAGCGCATAACATCATCGGCTGCGGTTGCAGCATTAAATGGAAACGACTCATATTTAGCAAAATCAATATCGGCGTCTTTATCTATCCAATTCACAAAGGGAATACGGTCAATCCACTTCGCCAGCCAACCATTTTTATTGTGTGGTTCAGTGGCGGGCGAAAATAGCATCAGTGCAGTTATTTTTGGGTCAACGGGCTCGACAGTTAAATAATTAAGTAATAGGGCTGCGCCTGTAGAGTAGCCACCTAAAATCACCTGATCAAAATCTTTTATAGTACGTTTAATTGCATAGTCTACAGCTTGCTGCCATTGTTTGGCATTAATACTGCTTAGTGCATTAGCTGCGGTGCCATGGCCTGGTAACAGCAAAGTACGTACGGTATAGCCTTGTTGAAAGTAAATTTGTGCCAAGTCATGATAGGTAAATGGAGAGTCGGTAAGGCCATGAATTAATAGAACTGCTTTGTGGTTGTTATTTTGGCGTAATTCAAATGGCGCTATAAGATCAACTATATTAGGGGGGCTAGTGCGTTGCTGTTGTTTAACTAAAAGCTGATAGGTATCAGTTAAAATAGGGCAAGGCATTGATGCGCGCGGGTTTGCCGCTAAAATATGTTGGTATGCAAAGCTTAAATAATCACTAAATGCTTGCTCACTATGATAGGAAAAATCCGTATTAGCATTGCTTTTTTCAAACCGTAATAGGCCCTGCTTTTTGCTGTTCATAATATAGTTTAAATCAGTTAACTGAGTAACGCAGTTGGTTTGGCTGATAGCAAGGCTAGAGGTTGTTATTAAAGTGAGAGTTAGTAATATTCCATTAAGGCTCATAAACATCTACATAATTGATTAGGCACTCGGTTAGCTTATCGAGTTCGAGGGGTTTTGCAAGATGCTGATTAAAACCAATTGCTAAGGCATTGGCTTTATCCTCAGGCATTACATCAGCGGTTAAGGCAATGACGGGTAATTGTTCAGTACTTTTAATTTGACGTATCAAGGCGGTGGCTTGGTAACCGTCCATAATGGGCATTTGGCAATCCATTAACACTAAATCGAAGTCATTTATTTTAACTTGCTCTACTGCTAATTCGCCATTTTCAACCAGTGTTGGAGTGATCCCCAAAGAGCTAAGCATTGCTTTTATTACTAATTGATTGACGCTGTTATCTTCTGCAACCAGTATCTTTAGTTTGCTTAAATCAACATGCTGTTGTGTGTGCTTTGCCGTTACTTGTTGCGCAGCACAGGTATTTAACTCGACAGACAGGGTAAATGTGGAGCCTTTACCTGGCTCGCTTTGTACGCTGATATCTCCAGACATTAGCAAACTAAGTTCTTTTGCGATTGTTAAGCCAAGCCCGGTGCCACCAAACTTGCGTGATGTGGAATTATCAGCTTGGGTGAATGCATCAAATAATTTACTTTGCTCTGATGGCGCAATGCCGATGCCAGAGTCCTTAATAGCCAAAGTAATTTGCCTACATTTATCGGTGATCTCCTTACAGTATGCGCTAACACTTACTTCACCTTCGCAGGTAAACTTAATGGCGTTACTACATAGGTTTAATAAAATTTGCTCAATTCGCATAACATCACCTTCAAACCAAATATCAGTTGGTAATTGGTTATCAACCTTCCAGTGAATGCCTTTTTGTTCAGCGCTTTGTTCGAACATACTACTAATCCGAGCAAGAAGAGCATTTAAATCAAAAGGAGCGACTTCCAAGGTGAGCTTTTGTGATTCAATTTTAGAGATATCGAGTACATCATTGATTAAACTTAACAATGATTTAGACGCTAAATTAATTTTATTTAGATAACCGATGAGAATTTCAGCGCTATCTTCACTTTTAGCTAAGGTTGAAAAACCGATCACTGCATTAAGCGGCGTACGAATTTCATGACTCATATTGGCTAAAAACCGGCTTTTAGCTTGATTCGCTAAATCAGATTGCTTTTTAGCTCTGACAAGCGAGCGAGTACGTTCCGCTACTAAGCGCGATAGAGCAATATGTTGATGATTAAATAACAGTAATACCAGTAAAATAAGTGAGCTTACAATGACCTGTAGAATAATTAAAAAGAGTGTCATGTGATTAGTTTGATGCGGTAGAAACTCATCTTTAATCGTTAAATCAACTAGCCATGTTTGCCCTGCAAAATTAATCGTGATGGTTGTAAGCTTATTGCTTTTGGTCGGCACATTTTCGGCGTTTGAATAAAACGGGTTGGTAGCATTGGCTTCATAAATAGCGATATTAAACATCTTATTTTGTGCTTGCGTAAGCGATTGAGCAAGTATGTTTTCCACTAAAAATACACCTGTTGCGTAGCCTTTAATTGAGGCAACTTCATTATTTTGTTGATACACCGGAGCAAATAATAAATAAGCGGGCTCAGGTTGTTGTGCTTGCACTAATTGAATTATTTTAGTGCCTACAGGGCGATTTTTGATGCGTGGGTCGAGTAAAGTCTCACGGCGATCTTTACGAGAATTGAGGTTAAAACCAATAGCGGATTGATTTTCTGAAAAAGGGGCGATATAGGTAATAATCACTAATGGATCGTCGTTTGATAATGGCGCTCCTTTAATACTCGGATCAAAGTTATATGAATTATAAATTTCATCGAGCTGCTTGTTAAAATCACTGACCTGAGCTGGGGGAATTTTGCGATTCCATGAAAATGCTTTAATAAATGAATGCTCAGCCAGTAATTGGGCACTGTAGCTATCAAACTCTTGCTGACTTAAAGTTGGTGTTGATTGAATTTGGCTCGCAAGGCTTTGTACGGTTATTTGGCTAAGATTTAAATTGCGCAGTAAACTGTTTTCAATGATAGATGTTTCACGCTTGGCAATTTGTATCGCATTTGAATAAGTCTCTTGGTTGTATAGTTTAGTGGTTAAGGCGACAGAGACGAATAATACCGAGCAGACTGCGATGGTTGGCAATGGGGTGACGTAGTGTCGTTTAAATTTAGGCTGTAGTAAGGCCAATAAAAAGGGGGTTGCGATCAGCACACCGAGTGAGTCACCTAACCACCAATAAGTAACATTTTTCCAGTGATTTTCAATGCTGTAGGCGGGATTAAATTGACTTAAAGCATAGACTCCAATATTGGCCGATATGAGGCTGACGACAATACCGACGATAAAAATAAAATAAATAATCGATTGGCGTTGTTTTAAATACAGCGGATGGCCTAGCCAGTACTTTAAAAGAGCAGCGCCAATCATGCCTTGTAGCACGGCGCCTAAGCCGATTAGCAGTACTTGTTCTAGCGTATTGCCAATTAAAACCTGATCAGTGATCGGGTTATCACCGGTACTTAAATTAAAGGCGACAGAGGCAATAAATAATGCCGGCATAAAACGCCACCACCAGATAAAACAGCCAACTAAGGCAATACCAGCAGGGAGCCAAATAGGGATGACTTGTGATTGAAAGGCAAAATTAGTTAATAACTTACCAGTTGCAAAATAAGCAACAGCAAACGATATGTAAAAAACAAAAGAACTGGATGTTGAACGAAAAATCTTCACATGCATCCTTGTTAAATATTATTTTTATAATGATATTTCAGTATAGCGAATCGACACTAAATAGTATTATTTTTTAAAGTGGTAGCTGCCTTTTGCTAAATGTTTGCTTTAAAACCACTGTAGACTCAATGTTAGCAATACAATCAATACTCCCAAGCTTATATTTAACAAAACTTTCGTAGCTTTCTAAATCGGTAGCAATAATCTTCAATAAGTAATCATAGCTTCCTGATATGACAGAGCACTCCAGTACATGATTCAGTTTTTCCACGTGTTCTTCAAACATATTTGCCGCACTGGCGGAATTGTGGCTCAACCGCACAAACGCATAGACCAGCACTTTTAACCCGAGTGCGCGTGGGTTTAAGGCTGCGTGATAGCCAGTGATCACCTTACTTGCTTCAAGTTTTTTTATACGCCTTAAGCAAGGGGTATCCGATAAGCTTACAGTTGTTGCAAGTTCTGATACAGAGGTACGCGCATTGCTTTGTAACAACGTTAGTAATTGTTGATCTTTTTTATCTAAACTCATAACTATGACAATAAATTTTATTTAATAGTGATTATAGAGTGAATATCACTAATTGTATGGATTTTAATTAGTGGTTTTGCTGATTTGTGCTCTATGTTATCTGTTAACATTAATGCAATAAACTTTGGTGTGGAGTAATATCTGTGAGTAATAATACCCAGGCATTTGATGAGTGGCTCAGAACCCGCTTTGTAGAAATTAATAGTCAACTAGAGGCTATCTATTGGCAACAAGAAGATAAAGCTAACGTAGAATTTGTCGGGGAGCAATTTAAGCATCAGTTAGAGGCTGAGGGTAATGCGCATATTCGTAAGTTACTAGCAGAAGGCAATACTGACGAAGGGTTTGATCGTGCGTTTGATTTACTTGGCAATGTAGGATTATTTATGGCGGCTTGTCGACGCCATGAGATCACTGAACCATCGCGCGAAACGACCTCGCCTTTAGTCGAGGCCTCGGCACTAGCTATGCATATTGGTGCATCAATAGGGGTTACTCCGCGCTTTGCGACGGCTCATTTAACCACCCATAATAAGGCTATTAATGGCCTTTATAAGCGCTTTACGGATCTGCCAGATGAAAAATTATTCATTGATTACAATACCAAAGGGATTTTAGCCTATAAGCGAGCAGCTGATGCATTATTAAAAATTCAGCCATTAGGTATTTCGCATCCGCTATGCGGTGATTTACTTAAAGTTGCCAAGCAGGCGTTAGTCGATGTGATTGAATCGAATACGGCTTTATATAATCAGTTAGACACCGAGCGATTCTTTTTCTGTGTACGTCCTTACTATAAGCCGTATCGGGTTGGCAAAGAGGTTTACCGTGGAGCCAATGCGGGAGATTTTGCCGGAATTAACGTTATAGATATGCTGTTAGGTTTATGCTTTGCCAACGAACCGAGTTATTCACAAATGCTGGTGGATAAATTTTTATATATGATGCCTGAAGATCAGCAAATTCTGCGAGAGTCTATGCGTATGCCAAGCATAATGGATGACTTTTTAGCGGCAGGAGATACCCGCCATAGCTCGTGGTTTAAAACCAATGCCAAGTTGTTTATACAAGTATGTAAGCTGCATGGCGATACTGCAATAGGTCATCATAATCAACTGGTTAGTAAGTTTATAGCTCAGCCAGCTCAACACATGCAACAGCAACATATGAATAAAGTGACTGCCAGCGGTCCGCCATTGCATGTGTTATTGGATTCTCTTGAACAATTAAGAGATCGTCGAGCTGCAGCAAAGCGTGATGATATAAGAACTCGTTATGATGATTTAGCACAATTAAAGCAATGGGTGAGTAATTAATATGTACAAAGATGACTTTAATCTTGCGGCAGGCTGTTACTTGCTAAATCACTCTGTTGGCCGTGCACTGAAAAGCAGCCAAGATGATTTTAACCAGCATTTTTTTGCTCCTTGGCAAGCGAGTAATAAAGAGCCATGGCAACAGTGGCTGCCAGCCATTGAGCGCTTTACTCAGGCGCTCAGTACATTGTTTAATTCACCGAGCAGGCAATTTTGCCCACAAGTAAATTTATCGAGCGCTTTAACAAAGTTAGTTATGTCGCATCCTCGCTTACAGCAAGCTAATTGTAAGGTGTTGATGGCGCAAAGTGACTTTCCTAGCATGGGGTTTGCAATGCAAAAAGCGCTGGCTAGTAGCGCTGAAATAAAGTTTATTCCTGAACACGTAGATTTAACTGATAGCGTGCAATGGCAACAATATATTCAAGCAGATATTGATTTAGTATTTATCAGTCACGCTTATTCAAATACTGGCCAGCAAGCGCCCGTAGCTGAAATTACGCAACTGTGTAAGCACGTAGGCTGTTTGAGTCTTGTTGATGTGGCGCAGTCAGCTGGTGTATTACCTCTAGATTTAAGCCAAGTTGATGCTGATTTTATGATTGGTTCCAGCGTTAAGTGGTTATGCTCAGGTCCAGGTGCGGCGTATTTATGGGTAAGCCAAGCGCAATTAAATGTGTGCGAACCACAAGATGTAGGGTGGTTTTCACATCAAAATCCATTTGAGTTTGATATTCATCACTTTGCTTATCATGATAGCGCATTGCGTTTTTGGGGCGGCACTCCATCGATTGCGCCATTTGTACTCGCAGGGCATAGCATTGGTTACTTTGCTAAATTAGGTGTTGCAACAGTGCGAGCGCACAACTTGGCGCTACTTGAACAATTAAGTGCAGAGTTTAGGCCATATTTGGTGTCACCAACAACGCCAGAAAAATGCAGCGGTACAGCTATTTTAAATTTTGGCGAGCAACAGCCGGCGGTATTAAGCGCACTGTCTCAGGCGAACATAAGTGTCGATGCGCGAGCATATGGGGTGCGAGTTTCACCGCATATTTATAACAACAGTAGTGATATAGCACAGCTAATAAAAGTGGTTAAACAAACCCTAAGCTAAATTTATTGGCTTAGTTGCGTTTTAAACGCTTTTAACGCATCAATTTGTTGCTGATACTGCTTTATTTTCGGCTCAATGCGTTGCTCAGCTTGTGCTGTTCGTTTTGCTATCGCATCAGCAATTGAGTTTGCACCCATTTTATTTGCAGAGTCTTGCGTCATATAGTTTATTTTGGTTTTTTGTTCTGCAAGAGTATCTTGAAGTTGCTTTATTTCTCGTTGATAAACTGCAATTTCACGATCAATTTTTTGCATCGCAACATAACTATCTACAGACGCCATG
Source organism: Pseudoalteromonas sp. SG41-5 (assembly GCF_014164495.1). Taxonomy (NCBI): domain Bacteria; kingdom Pseudomonadati; phylum Pseudomonadota; class Gammaproteobacteria; order Alteromonadales; family Pseudoalteromonadaceae; genus Pseudoalteromonas; species Pseudoalteromonas sp. SG41-5. The sequence goes on from NZ_JACJFH010000076.1 coordinate 20,205, forward strand.
ATATCTTTGCTCTGTTGCGTATTAGATGCTTGGGTCACATTAGTTGGTGGAATTTTTATTTCTTTAGCATCGTCACCACAAGGTAGTTGACTAAAGGTAGCCACGCCATCAACCGTGCATTGGTAAGCAGCCGTAGCCACAGCTGCTGGTGGTATCAGCATCGCTAAGGCACAAACCATTGTTAACTGAAGTTGTCGCAAGTACACTTATGAATCCCTAAATTTGCATTAAAATATCCAGTGCAGCTAGTTTATCAAGTTTGTTAATTTGAATCGCCAATTAATCGTTGCTATTTATTAGTGAATTTATTTTCCTTATAACGGTGCCTTTTGCAGTGAAAAATACCCGAGCAAGTGACGCATAGTGTTAGCTTGATCTGCCATTTGTTTTGCCGCAGCCATGGTTTCTTCAGTCATCGCTGAGTTTTCTTGGATCAAGGTTGTTAGGCGTTGTACCACAATATCTACCTCTTTAATTGCCTGTTGTTGGGTAATCGAAGAGCTATTGATAGACACTATCATATGGTTAACATCAGCCACAGCGCTGACAATTTGCTTTAGTTTCTCACCTGATGAATTAGCAAGGGCGGTACCGTGACTAATTTTTTGGTTGCTGTTGCTTATTATAGTTTTAATTTGTTTCGCCGAGGTTGCGCTACGTCCAGCTAATTCTCTAACCTCATTGGCAACGACCGCAAACCCGCGACCATGCTCGCCAGCTCTGGCAGCTTCTACCGCTGCGTTGAGAGCTAATAAATTGGTTTGAAATGCTATTTCATCAATAACAGAGACAATTTCATTAATATCCTTACTGGAATTATTGACCTCAACAATGGCATGAACCGTTTGTATGGATAGCTCGCCCCCTTCGGTTGCGCTCATTTGAGCGTTTTCTGCAAGTTTAACCGCTTCGTTAGCTTGCTTAGCAATGGCTGCTATTTCATCTAGCATGTTACTGCTGCTAGCACTGGCTTCTTCTAAATTGGCTGCTTGCTCTTCAGTGCGTTGACTTATTTCGGTGTTACTCTCTGCTATCTCTGCGGCGCTTTGTGATACTCTTAAGGCAGAGTCTTGGATGCTGCTAATAACACTGGTAAGTTTTTCAATCGTTTGATTTACATCTGCTTTTAATGTAGCAAATACACCTTGGTAATCCTGCTGTACTTGTTGATTTAAATTGCCTTGAGCAAGCCCGCTTAATACCTTAGTTACCTCTGCGATTGCATCTGCGGTGATGGTCAAAGAACTGTTCACATCATTTTGCAGCTGCGCTAATTGGCCTTGCATGTTTGTCTCTAGTTGTTGATTAAAATCACCGCTACGCATAGCTGCCATAACGCGCGCGAGTTCAGCAATAACAATACTCAAATTGCTAATAGAGCTATTTACATCATCTTTAAGTACATTGAGTTGGCCATTCATATCGCTATCGATTGTCTGCTCGAAGTTACCTTTACTGATCGCCAGCATAACGTTTGATATTTCACTTACAGCAGTGTCTAAACCCATAATTGAGTTATTAATATTATGCTTTAAAGTTGATAATTGGCCATTGGCACTGCAATTTACTTGTTGTTTAAAGTTGCCAGCATTTACGGCTGCCATAACATCGTTAATATTTTTAATGATTAACGCGAGATTGTCGACGCTGGCATTGATATCATTTTTAAGTGTGGCTAACTGGCCTTGTAGAGGTTGCTCAAGGTGTTGTGAAAAATCCCCATCGTGAAGTGCGCTCATTACGCGACTGATATCACTTACTGCTCCCGCTAAACTGTGTACTGAATTATTCACACTGTTTTTTAATTGTGCCAAAGAGCCTTGTGCGGCTACCGTAACCTGTTGTTTAAAGTCACCATGTTCGATATGGCTCATTACCCCTACAATTTCAGTAATGGTGCTATTTAGCGATTGCAGAGAGCCATTTATATTTTGTTTTAAGGTGGCCAGCTGTCCCTGCATTGGGGTTGTTATTTTGCTGTTAAAATTTCCTTGGCTCATTTCATCTATAATATGATTTATTTCACTCATTGCTTGCTCTAGCGAGTCTGCGCAATTATTTGTGGCCTGTTTTAAGGAATCTAATTCACCTTTGCAGGGCGCACTAATTCGGTGGTTAAATTCACCTGCGGCCATTTTATTCATAACCGTATTGGTTTGGGAAATAGAGCTTTGCAGCGCATCAAGGAGGCAATTAAAAGCACTTGCCGATGAACCTATTTCATCATTCGAAAGCACTGGCGTTCGTACCGAAAAATCACCTTTTTGTTCAACGTGACGCATTGTGTCGACCAGTAATTGCACCGGGCGGGTCAGTGAACGAGCAAACCAAATAGCGACCAGAGTAATGGCAATGATCGATATTATTAAGGTGCTAATGAGAATCGTCGTTAAATGACTGACTGTGGCAAAAGCTTCTTTTTTATCTATTTCAGCCAGTAATGACCACTGTATACCTAATACGTTAATAGGTTGATAAGACGACAGTACTAAGGAGCCGCTATAATCGGTGATTACTTGCTGACCTTTTTTACCTTGCTGAGTAAGCTCAGTTGCCAGCGTTTTTACTTTACCTATGCTTGGATAGCGAAAAGAATTTACAACTGAGCGGTTTTCGGGGTCGAGAAAGGAATCAGAACGCATTAAAAAATCAGGTCCGACTAAATATGTCTCGCCACTTGTACCTAAGCCAGCCCGCTCAGTCATAATGACATTTAGGGCATCAATGGATAGTTGAAAAATCAAGGTGCTGGTATGTACGCCTTGGTTATAAATTGGGGTGGCGATAAAACTGGCTGGTGCATTATAAGATGGCAAATATTGCTGATAATCGACAAAGGTTATTTCATCTTCATTGATCATTTTTGCTTGTTTAAATGCCAATGCTAGGTTGCTATTAGCATAAGGTCCATCGAGTAAAGAAGTGGCAAAGTCAACTTCTTTGTAAACAGAGTAAACTACTTCAGCGCTGCGATTGTCGATGATAAAGACATCATAAAAATCAAATTTTTGCGCAAAATTTAGTAAAAAACTATGGTATTTGCTGTGTAGTAAATTGTAGTTATTATCAGCACTTGCTTGTACTAATTTTGCTTTCTCGCCAAGTGGGTATGGGTTATCTGCTAGGTATTGTGATTGCCAATATTTAGCCGTGGGTGAAAGTGTGGAAAGCAGCTCAGAAGTTGGCAATTTGTCTTCGTTTTTAAGCCGGTATTTAGTATTAAAGTCGTTGTGATAGTAATCTGCCAGCTGTTGCTCTGCGGTGCTGTCGAGAGATGTTGTATAGGGCTCTTTAAATGCACGGCTAAGTTCATCTGCTGCGGTGTGGAGTAAAGGGCTTTGTGCTAAAAATAATAATTGCGCATGTATATCGGCAAAATGCCTTTCAATGGCGCTTTTTTTAATTTCACTAACCGCTTCTAATTGAGCATAAGTTTGTTTATTTAAAGCAGTAGCCGAGTTATACAGTGCAAGACTGATGGCTATCGCCAAGGGAATTAATGCAACGAGCAAAAAGGCAATAACAAGCTTTTTAGTCAAGCCAATATTACGTACAAAATTTCCGAATGAACGGGTTTGGTTAGCCATAACAACATCCTTATCAAAGCAAAGCTGTAAACCTAATATAGGTAATTAAGATTTAGTGTAGAACAGCTTGAATTAAAAGCGAGTCGATGACGAAAAATAGATTTTTTAGTTGCTGTAATGCACTCGCTATACTCTGTTAAACTACGGGCATTCAAATTTAAGTGTGTTTGTTATGAAAAACTCCATTATTCCAGTTGTATTGGCCGGTGGTATCGGTTCGCGGTTATGGCCATTATCGCGCCAAGCTATGCCAAAACAGTTTTTACCTTTACTGGGAGATGAGTCATTATTGCAAAGTACCTTAAATAGAGTCTCTGACTCATGTTTTACTGATCCGATTTTGGTTTGTAATGAACAGCATCGCTTTATTGTCAGCAGCCAATGCCAGCAAATCGGTGTTGCAACCATGGCGTTACTGTTAGAGCCTGATGGCAAAAATACTGCTCCCGCCATCGCATTGGCAGCACAATATGCATTACAGCAAGGGCTTGATAAACCTTTATTAGTGATGCCAGCCGATCATCATATTGATAACTTTGAGTTGTTAATAGAGCAACTTCCTGATGCGATAAGCTTGGCGCAACAGGGCAAATTAATTACCTTTGCGATTGAGCCAGACTCGGCCCATTGCGGTTACGGTTATATTAAAAATGGCACTAAAATAGCGGCTTCAAACTGCTATGAAGTTGATGAATTTAAAGAAAAGCCCAGTCTATTATTAGCACAGCAATATCTTGCCAGTGGCGAATATAGCTGGAACAGTGGAATGTTTTTATTCACTCCTAGCGCATACCTTACTGAACTTGAGCGTTTTGCACCAAAAATTGCCAGTTGCATTGCAGCAGCCGCCAATTTCAGTGGTGACTTAGGTTTTACCCGTGCCAATAATGAAGTCTTAAAAAACTGTCCAAGTGATTCAATCGACTATGCTATTTTAGAACGTAGCCCAAATGTGGCGGTGCTGCCTTTAGCGCTGAATTGGAATGATGTCGGCGGTTTTAATGCGCTATGGCAAAGTGCCGATAAAGACGAGCAAGGCAATAGCCTAAGCACAGATGACGTGGTTTTACATAGCCATAACAACTTACTCAGTGGTGAAGAAGGTCATAGCATCGCAGCTCTTGGGGTGAGTGATTTAGCGATTATTCACACCCATGATGCAACTTTAGTCGCGAGTAAAAGCCAGTTAGATCAGCTCCCGGAACTATTAAAGCAATTAGCCGTTAAGCACGACGATAAATTGATCCATCATCAAGCCGTGTATCGACCGTGGGGTAGTTACCGGGTGTTAATTGCAGGCACCGGCTTTAAAGTGAAAAAAATTATTGTCAGCCCTGCAGGCAAACTTTCAACACAGCGCCATCAGTACCGCGCTGAACATTGGGTTGTCGTCTCTGGCATTGCTGATGTACGTATTGATGGCGAAGCACGCACGCTTACTGCCGATCAATCTTGCTATATAGCCGCCGGTCATATTCACAGCCTAGCAAACACGCAAAATGAGCCACTGATCCTTATAGAAGTACAAACTGGCAGCATTTTAGATGAAACGGATATTGAACGTTTTGACGATCAGTATGGTAGAAAATAGTGAAGGTTAATCGCTTTTAACCCAGCCAATACTTAATATATAACGACTACCTTTTTCTATTTTGGTTACTGCATGCTGAGTTATATCGGGCCTAAATAGTTTTATACGCTTGCTTTGAAATAAGGTGTTTTCGCACATAAACTCACCGCCCAGTTGGGCGCGTTTAATAATGAGATTTAAACGAAAATGCTTACCTTTTTTTACTTTATCTGTATGGGGCTTTATTTCACTACCAACGGGAAACTTAATTAAATAAGTATCAAACTTTACTGGCCAATGGGCGCCACACAGAAGCATTTTGTCATAGCCCGAATCTTGCCTGCCACGCTGCCAGTGAAATAAATTTTTAAAAATAGCCATTGTATCTTTTCCTTATTGCTTTAACTTCGCCAACTCGCCAACTCGCCAACTCGCCAACTCGCC
>NZ_JACJFH010000077.1:0-15453 GCF_014164495.1 Pseudoalteromonas sp. SG41-5
GTGATTACTTATACTCATAGTAGATGCTTAATTGCGAGGGAATTGAAATGAAAAAATGTGTATTAGTTTTAGTCGGCAGTTTATTTATGTTGCTGGGATTATTTTTTGCTATTGTACCAGGCCCTTCTTTGATCTTTTTTATTGCAGGGCTTATGTGTTTCTCTTTTTATTACCCTAAAGCACGCCATTATTTAGCAATTTGCCAAAAAGCGCTGACAAAATCTTGCGCGTTCTTAGATAAGAAGTTAGCCCGATAAAAGTTATAAATAGGCTATAACATATTGAGTAAACAAAAATGCCAGCAATAACGCTGGCATTTTTTATACTTTAACGATTATTTTGCTAATTTTTTAGCAAGGTATAACCAAGTTTCAAGTACTGTATCTGGGTTTAGTGAAACAGAATCAATTCCCTGCTCTACTAACCACGCAGCAAAGTCTTCATGATCTGATGGACCTTGACCACAAATACCAACATACTTTCCTTTTGCTTTGGCAGTTTGAATTGCCATAGAAAGTAGTTTTTTGATTGCAGGGTTACGCTCATCAAATAAATGGGCAATTAATCCTGAGTCACGGTCTAAACCAAGCGTAAGTTGCGTTAAATCGTTTGAACCGATTGAAAAGCCATCAAAATGTTCTAAAAATTCATCAGCAAGTAATGCATTTGATGGAAGTTCACACATCATGATTACTTTTAAGCCATTTTCGCCACGTTTAAGACCATGTTCTTCAAGTAATTCAATAACACGTTTACCTTCTTCAAGGGTACGTACGAATGGGATCATGATTTCAATGTTGGCCATATCCATGTCGTTACGAACACGTTTGATTGCTTCACACTCTAGTGCGAAACAGTCACGGAAATCTTCCGAAATATAACGTGCTGCGCCACGGAAACCAATCATTGGGTTTTCTTCTTCAGGCTCGTATTGTTGTCCGCCAACTAAGTTAGCATATTCATTTGATTTAAAATCAGACATACGAACAATTACACGCTCTGGTGCAAATGCACAGCCTAAGGTCGAAATACCTTCAACTAATTTAGCAATATAGAATTCAACCGGTGATTCATAACCTGCAATCATCTGTGTGATTTCAGCTTTTAACTCATCTGTTTGAGCATCAAAATTTAGCAATGCTTTAGGATGCACACCAATCATACGGTTGATAATAAATTCAACGCGCGCAAGACCAACACCTGAGTGTGGTAAGCGTGCAAAATCAAATGCACGATCTGGGTTACCAACGTTCATCATGATTTTCATTGGTAGTTCAGGCATTTTATCGACACGTGAAGTGAGGATTTCAAAATCTAAAATACCTTCATAAATAAAGCCAGTGTCGCCTTCAGCACATGATACGGTTACTTCTTGGCCTGCTTTAATTAGGTCAGTTGCATTACCACAGCCTACAACTGCTGGAATACCTAACTCACGGGCAATAATTGCCGCGTGACATGTACGACCACCACGATTAGTTACAATCGCTGCAGCACGTTTCATGATAGGTTCCCAATCTGGATCAGTCATGTCGGTTACTAAAATGTCACCTTGTTGAACTTGATCCATTTCTTTAATCGAATCAAGTACACGAACAACACCTGAGCCAATTTTATGACCGATGGCACGTCCTTCAACGACAACAGCACTGCTGCCATTTAGTTGAAAACGCTCCATAACATTCGTATCTTCGTTTGAACGAACTGTTTCAGGGCGAGCTTGTACAATGTATAGCTTGCCGTCATTACCGTCTTTTGCCCACTCGATATCCATCGCGCGGCCATAATGTTTTTCGATGATCACAGCTTGCTTTGCAAGCTCTTGAACTTCGGCATCGGTAATTGAGAATTTATTTGAAAGGGCTGCATCTACATCTACGATTTCTACTTGTTTACCATGCGCTTGATCGGAAGAGTAAATCATTTGAATCGCTTTTGAGCCAATATTACGGCGCACTACAGATGGCTTACCTTTAGCAAGTGTTGGTTTATGAACATAAAATTCATCAGGGTTTACTGCGCCCTGTACAACCATTTCACCTAGACCATAACTTGAGGTGATAAACACGACATCTTCGAAACCTGATTCAGTATCAATACTGAACATAACGCCAGACGATGACTTATCAGAACGTACCATGCGTTGAATACCCGCAGATAATGCTACGCCGCGATGATCATAACCCTGGTGAACACGGTATGAAATGGCACGGTCATTGAAAAGCGATGCGAACACATGCTTGATGGCGACCATTACTGAGTCGATACCACGTACATTTAGGAAGGTTTCTTGCTGACCTGCGAATGATGCATCAGGCATATCTTCAGCTGTTGCTGATGAACGTACTGCGAATGAAACATCGTCTGCTGCATTGCCGTGGAGTTGGCTGTATGCGTCGCGAATGGCTTGGTCTAAATTAGGTTGGAATGGGGTGTCGATAATCCACTGACGAATATCAGCGCCGACTTTTGCTAGTGTATTTACATCTTCCACGTCCAGTGTGTCTAAAATGTCGTGGATCTTTGCATTTAGTCCTGATTGCTCAAGAAACTCATTAAATGCGTCTGCGGTAGTAGCAAAACCACCTGGGACTTGTACACCAGCGTTTGCTAGGTTAGAAATCATTTCGCCGAGTGAGGCATTTTTGCCGCCAACACGAGGAACATCTTGCATACCAAGCTCTTGATACCAGAGAACGTATTCTTGCACGGATCTTTCTCCAAAAAAACAAATTGTAGTAATAACTGTGAGAGTTAAGAAAGAAAACCTTCTAAAAAGGTCACCTTCATTCTACACTGGCAATAGACCTTACGTAAACCGTAGGGTGGCTATTTTAACTATTAAACGTAATAAAAAGGTTAATATGAGAACTGCATTTTATATTTCTGACGGTACTGCTATTACTTCTGAAGTATTTGGCCACGCCACTTTGTCATTATTTCCCGTTGAATTTAATCATAAAACTATCCCTTTTGTTGAAACTGAAAAAAAAGCGAACGAAATAAAAGCATTGATCAATGCAACGGCACAACGCGAAGGCGAAAAACCTTTGGTTTTTTTTACTTTTGTTAATCACAATTTAAGTGAAATTATTCGCTCATCGAACGCCGTTACTTATGATTTCTTAACTACATTTAGTGAGAAAATTGAGCAAGAACTGAAAGTAGCGCCGGTGCCTAAAATTCATCGTACTCATTCAATGCATGAAAAAAGTTATGACTTTAGAATTGATGCCGTGAACTATGCGCTTACGAATGATGACGGCGCTAATATAAGTAACTATGCTGAAGCCGATATAATTTTGGTCGGCGTAAGCCGAAGTGGTAAAACGCCAACTAGTTTATATTTAGCGCTACAGTATGGTATTAAAGCAGCTAACTACCCCATCACTGAAGAAGATTTAGATTCGGGTAACTTACCACAGTGCTTAGTAGCCTATAAGCATAAGCTGTTTGGTTTAACGATTGATCCAGTCAGGTTGGCTGATATTCGCCAACGCCGTATGGCTAATTCAAAATACGCATCACTTAAGCAATGTCGAATCGAAGTACGCGAAGTTGAAATGCTGTATAAAAAACATAAGCTGGCGTATTTAAATTCGACCCATCACTCTGTAGAAGAAATTTCCGCTAAGATCATTTCTGATACTAACCTTGAGCGACGTAAGTACTAACTTCAATATAGCTAATTATAGTTACACAAGGTATAAAAATAATATCGGACATTAAAAAAGCCGCAGATGCGGCTTTTGATTTTTTGGACTAACTCTACTTACGTGCGTCTTTTAATAAATCTGCAACTAAGAAGCCAAGTTCTAATACTTGATCAGCATTTAAACGTGGGTCACACTGTGTGCGATAACGCTGTGCTAGATCGTCATCAGATAATCCGTAAGCACCACCAGTACACTCAGTAACATGTTGGCCAGTCATTTCTAAATGAACACCACCTGCATACGAGCCCTCAGCTTTATGAACTGCGAAGAACTGGCTGATCTCACGCAAAATATTGTCAAAGCTTCGGGTTTTATACCCTGATGTCGCTTTTTCAGTATTCCCGTGCATTGGATCAGAACTCCAAATTACTTTACGGCCTTCTTGTTGAACGCGACGTACTAAGGCCGGCAACTTTTCAGGAAGTACATCAGCACCCATACGTGTAATTAATGTTAAGCGCCCTGGGATGTTATCTGGATTAAGCGCATCAATTAAACGAATTAAGTCGTCAGGATCCATTCCTGGGCCAACTTTTACCCCAATTGGATTTTTAATACCTTTAAAGAATTCGATATGAGCATGATCAAGTTGGCGAGTACGTTCACCAATCCAAACAAAATGTGCTGAGCAGTCATACCAATCACCAGATAGATGATCACGGCGAGTAAGCGCTTCTTCATACCCCAGTAATAACGCTTCATGAGAGGTGTATAAATCAGTCTCTTTAAGGCTTGGTGCAATTGTTGAGTTAATACCGCACACTTCCATAAACTCAAGCGCATCTTGAATCTTATCCGCAAGTTGTTGGTATTTTTCTTTAAGTGGGTTTGCTGCAACAAAACCCATGTTCCAGCGATTTACCTGATGTAAATCTGCAAGTCCACCTTGTGCAAATGCGCGTAATAAATTTAATGTTGCTGCACTGTGATGATAAGCCGTCATTAAGCGTTGTGGATCGGGAATACGCGCTTGTTCAGTAAACTCAAAATTATTTACGATATCACCACGGTATGAAGGTAAAGATACCCCATCAATGGTTTCTAAATCTGCTGAGCGTGGTTTAGCATATTGCCCTGCCATGCGCGCAATCTTAACTACAGGGCATTTACCGCCATAAGTTAGTACGACTGCCATCTGTAATATTGTTTTAAATGTGTCACGAATATTAGCGGCATTAAAGTCACTAAATGATTCAGCACAATCACCACCTTGAAGTAAGAAGGCACGGCCTTCACAAACGTCTTCTAGTTGTTTAAATAAACTACGGGTCTCTTCTGCGAAGACCAGTGGCGGTGCACTCTTTAATTGGCCTTCAACAGTTTTCAGCGCTTCTTGATCTGGATACTGTGGCTGCTGAAGTATTGGGAGCTCTCTCCAGCTATTTGGGTTCCACGACTGCATATTAATTTCCTCATTCCTACATTTACCTGATAGATGAAAATTAACGTATGCAGTGCCCCTGTTCAAGGACTATATTCGCTAATTATCAATTATTTAGTTATGAGATAAATATTATTGATGATTTGCACTGTTCTGCCACCTTTTTATTTTTTAAAATATGCACAGGGTATTGTTTAACTTATTAATATAAAACATAAAATTAAATAATACAGCGAGACCTTAGTAAATAAACTAAGTGCCTACTCTACAACTGATAATAAGAACACATCATACTTAAATTGCAATGCTATGTAACCTTAACTTTACAGATGAAATTAGATTATTTTTTATATCAAATGGCTGAAGTTTAAAATATGTGCTAAGGGTGCTGAGTAATAAAGAGGTATACCTAAATTAAATGAAATTCAGTTCGTCTGATGTTGCTTGTAACTACCTTGTTTGATTCATGTTGGCACGTATCTCAAATTACTGATAGTTGTCAATTCTAGCCTGAATGACACTGCAATTAAATTAAGGCAATAGTATGTAATTGTAAAATTCGAGCGCTGGTTTGACTCCAACTCCTATACATCTTATTGGCCTATTTCTCAGCGTTCATACAACATTTTTATAATGCCTGGCTTAAACTAGATAGGTTTAGCAGCTTGTTATCACTGTAGTTCAGCTCTTTAACTATATCGACGATTACTTAAGCTTCATGGTTATAAAGTCTGTAAGCGCAGTTTATTTTCGTGCTCACAGCCATAAACTTACTCACTGCAACTGCACGACTGATAATTTGTAAGCTGTTTCAAATTAGATAATCCCCTGAAGCAAAATTGAAATAGTGTGCCTATGAGTAATTTATAGAATTGGTCACATCAATAAGCTCCCGTAAATTATTGCATTGATATACCAGTATCCATTGGCAACTGAAAACTACAATAGAGTTAGTCCTCACCCTTCAACTACACAACTTATACTTGAGGTAAATACTTCTATCGGATCGGAGATTATGCAATTGCAGCAACATGATGTACTTAATCATCAGCTCAAAGGCAATAATTAAACATACTTATTTAGAGATGATCGAACTTTTAAGTTAGAAAAACTATCAACCTATCCGTTATAAGGTCCTTACCAAGGGCAAAGAACACATCATACTTCATTTGATTTAAAGTATATACTTAGCATCAAGTAAAGTTAAACGATAAATAAACAGGTGATTGTGCGCTGCTTTGTTTTTAGTTTAACTGCGGCTATGGTAGACTATTATCATCTATATTGTATGATGTGTTCTTATGGTAACTAAAGTACAAATTCGCAGTCAGTTCGATTTACTTAGTGATTTAACTAATCACTTTATTGATGATTTAATGCAATGCGATTATTCAAAGGCTGATTATTATCAATTGCCTGATATTGATAGTAACGATGAAAAGATAGTCCCTCAATCGATCAATGTTACGAAAATTACAGGTGCTACGGGCCAAAAGTTGATTTTAAATTCATTTAACGATATCTATAAAAAATCAGGCTTAAGTAGTCGTGTTTTAAAACGTCACCCTGGGTTACTGGTAATAAAAAATGCGGATCAAAAACAACTTGTTGCTCGAATTCAACAATTAAATAAAGCTAAAGCTGCATTTAAAGAATGTATTCTAGCCATTGATAATAATGATGCTCGCTTTGAAGCGGTTCATAATGCGATACCAAATTTAATAACACTCGCCGCGTACCGTAAAATTCATTTTGAAGTAAACTCCCCTTTTTCAGTTCGTTTTACCTGGATGCACAAACACGCGACTAAAACACTGACAAAAAAGATGGCACTAGCCATGCTCGAAAAATCAGCCAGTTATTCCAATCCTAGAATGATAGATCAACTCAGTTGGCAAACACTCGTTGCTCAAGAACAATTACGTGTCGCTAGTTTAGGAGATAAAGATAAGTTACGAATAAGACGCCCCACCCGCGTTAGCCCACAAGTAAATGTGAGATACACCGCGCAAAATCGTTATCATGTTAGTGCCGCACTACCTTTTATTTTGATAAACCCTGAACCGGATGTAAAACTAGGTACGTTATCAGATTATCAAAAACCACAAAGCCATCCGCGTAAACGAGAGTATGATTTTCTTGTTGATAGATTATATTTGGAACAAGTTGATAAATAATTATGTTAAAAAGGCCGCTATATAGCGGCCTTAGTCAGAATAAGCTTAAGCGGTAAGTTAATCTTTGACTATTTCTTCAATTTTATCTTCGTCGATTAAAACTGCATTTTCAACTATGCGTTTACCACCTTGAATTTCAATACGTTTGTTATGCTTATTCAAAGTAAGTATTTCATCACAAAACTGATCTGAAGGATGCATCTCGTATGTATAATCTACAATGTTACCAGTTTTATCATCTTTAACATTCGTAATGCTATATTCTGAAATAGCACCTTTTTCGATAAGATCTTTCATCGTAGTGGTCATATCACGACGCAATGCTTTTAATTTATTTTCAGTGATATCGTCAGTTGAATAGATTGAGCCATATTTTTCCATGATAGATAACAATCTAAAATGATATGTTTTTCCTGGTGCCGCATAGCGCCAAAGATGATAAAGACGCAACATCATCCAGCGAGATAATCCGCGCTTTAATTCTTGCGCACTATTGAAATAGTAACCTTTGTATTCGAGGTTATCGATCATGTTATGGACAAACGCATTCAAGCACGCAACACATTTAACATTACCGCCCTGCCCTTTTTTACCACTAAAGTGCAAAGAAGAAAGAAAGTTCATATTTGATTCGTAAAATGAATCATCAATATTGGTATTTTTAGTATCTGTCGCTGAATACTTAAACGATAGCTTAGAACCTTGCAGTGCTTCTAATGCTTCTTTGATTTGTGGGTAAGGCATTGATTGCCCAACAGCTTTAAGTTCTTGCGCTAATTCGTTCATCGAAAAAACCACGGCATATTGAATACCGGACTTAAAATTGATTTTAACAATTTTACCTTTAGAAGCTAAACGGATTAATGCACGTTCTACTTTTTCTTCACGATCTGATGGCCAAACTAAATATTCAACATCTTCACCGTCTTTACGGGTACTTACTACCGCTGGAGTAATTTTAATTTCACCATCATACAAAATGCCATCCACTTTTTCGGATATTTTTCGAGTAATAATGGTTTTTTTAGGTGCTTCTTCGAGTGGTAATTTTTTATGGCCTGAGCGAACAAAACGTCCCCACAAATCATAATGATTAAAAGTATTCGAATAGGCCCTTAGTCCATGCGCTGCATTTTCTAATGAAACCCGCACATCTTTATTGTCTGTAAATAATGCGAGGCTTTCGTTATCTATTGCACTTTCCACCCCGTGGATCTGACCCCGTAATGTATCGGGTAAGTTATCTACCGAGATGTTGACCTTTCGGTTCATTGTTCTTATTTCCAATTTTATTGCGACAGCTAATAACAACACATTAAACAGAAAAAGTTAAATGTTTAAGTTAGTACAAAACTGATCTGGGATTAAAATATATGTTCAGATCACTATTTTACTAAGTAACCTTAATGATCTTGATTTTCAGATCAGTTTTTTACTAACACTACGGTTATAAGTCTAAATTTTACTAACTCACGCGTATTTTTGTCCGTGTATTTTTGTTTTTTAACCAAAAATACACGACATAAATCTAATTTTTACTAATGCCTGTGGATAATCATCGAATCAGTTAGCATAGATCTGATCTATACCTACTACAGATCAGATCTATACTAATTGAACAGCCTATTTATCCCGATTGTAAGTGGATAAGTTCTTAATTATCTTAGTAAAAAACTGATCTCAACAGCGGTTTTTGTGCGTAAACCTGTGTTCAAACTGTGCATAACTTAAGTATCTGATTCAGAGTTAGTAAAATTACGATCTGTCAGTTACTAAAGATCTGATCTTAACCAAGTATAAACCTGATCCACTTTTTTTACTATTATTTATATATATCAGAAACTTAGATGTCTATTTTATGCCCTTAACCTTTACTACCTTATATATTTAACCACCTTTAAACTTCTTTATTTATACTAAGCAATTTTAAAATTACAAATTAATTCTAAATGTCTTGTTATTAAAAGCCATGTCGTCATAAATAGTTGTTTACAGTCAATTGAATGGACATTATACTTAATACCTAACTTTGAGGAATAAAGTATGTCAATTCATAATAATGCGCTATCCACCTATCGGCTTTTAAAAGCAACTGCAGAAGTCGCAGAAAAATCATTAGCAGGACGTATTCAGCATTATCGTGCCCACTTAAAATCTGAAGAAAAAGAGCTTCGAACTTACACTCAAAAAGCAGCAGCAGATCTGTTAGGCTGTAACAATCGTACCTTAAAACGCCGCCATGACAATGGTGATTTTGATGAGCTAAACATCAAACGCGGTGCAAACGGCCATTACGCTTACACTTTGGTAAATATATTTGCTATGGCAGATATAATGGATATTCAGCCAGATCACCGCAATGTTGACGATAAATTACAAGTTATTGTTATCAACTCTCTAAAAGGCGGCTGTGGTAAAACAACCAGTATGGTAAATATTGCTGCAGCCCTAGCTACGACTAATATTAAACGTTACCGTATTGGTATTATTGATTTAGATCCGCAAGGGTCATCATCAAGTTTTTTCCCACCCAGTGAACCTGAACCGATCACGGTCGGTGATTTAATGCGAGATTGCATTGATTTAGATCCAGATGAAACTTGGCAGCAACTTGTTACAAATGCTTTTTTGCCTACGCATATCCCAAATATACGCATTTTGCCTTCTGGTATGGATGACTTTTACTTTGAACATGAAACTGCAACGTTGCTAAAAGATAGTTCAAGTTATGAAAAAACCCGTCATTACCATAAACTATTAGAAAAAGTTATTGATCCGGTCAAGGATCAATTCGATATCATTTTAATTGATACAGCTCCATCTCTTAACTTCATGTTTTATAATGCTTTAATGGCATCTACGGCAATGCTGATCCCGGTGCATCCTGAGGCCGTTGATTTCGATGCTAATAACAAATATTTAAAACGTTTAGGCGAGATCTATCATACCGTTGCATCTTTAGGTCATGAAGGCTGGGACTTTATGCAATTTTTAGTAACTAATTACGTAAAAGGCAATCATTCACAGCGTGACATCGTTAAAGATGTACGCAGTGCATTTGGTCGTCAGGTAATGAGTTACCCAATTAACCACAGCTCGGCAATTACAGCGAGCTCTTCGTCATTCAATACTATTTTTGATCAAAAAACATCTGACAGCTTAGCAAGTAGAGAATCACTGATCAGAGCTCAAGAAAATATAAAAGATGTTGTTGATGAATTAGAAATGCTGATCCGTTCAAACTGGCAATCAACACAATCTCAATTGAATGAAACTAAGTAAGGTAGTTAACAAAAAATGGCTAAAAAACGTAAAAATGACACCAGCTTAGATCCTTTTGCTACTTCAATTGGTAATAGCAATCTTGATGAATTACTAGAACAAGCAAACGCAGGCGATGTGATCAAAATGCCTGCACCAAGCGATCCTAATCGTCAGATCACACTCGTTTGCAAAGTGATCCCGCATGCTGAAATAGAAAGTACCACCAAGGTGTACGCAAAAAATCGTCGTGTTCAAGTATTACTCAATGAAAAGTCTGTCGCTGATATACTCCCTGCAATAGCCGAGGATGGTCGTAACCAACACCCCGCCCTATGTTGGGACAAAGGTGATGAAACGCTGGTATTAGCCGGCTCACGTCGTCGTATGGCATGTATAATCGGCAATGCTGACTACATGGTTCTTAGTTCGAGTGATTTTACAGATTTAGATGCTAAGATTTTAGCGGTATCGTCAGACCAATATATTGCCCCTAGCCTCTGGGAACTTGGCCAAGCATATCAACAAACAAAAGATGAGTTAGTTGCACAGGGAAAAAAAGGCTCTTACCGTGAAGTAGCCGCCATTGAAGGTGTATCGCATACAGCTATTGCTGATGCAATTAAAGCCTTTGAGAAGCTTCCTGCTGCTGTACTTGCCCTTTATCCAACAGCGAATCATGTTGGCCGTGAAGTAGCTAAAAAACTGATTGCAGCAAAAGAACGTGATGAGCATAGTTTTAATCAGCAAGTAAATCATCTGACACACGATAATAGCTTAGAAGAGATAATTGGTGATGATAAGCGTGCAATGGCGATCACTAAATTGCTTACCGCTGAGCCACAGTCAACTCAACGTCGAGAAGCACTACTAGAAAATAATTACATTAGCTTGCAACGTAATTTAAAAAGTGGTGATTTATCAATCAAAATTGATAATAAAGTGATGACTGACAAGCGCTTAGAACAGCTAACTAAGTTATTAAATGCATTTAACTAGTTAATAAAAATCTGATCTGAAGGCTTTTTTTGTTAGTAAAATTCTGATCCCAAACTGTGTTTTGTTAGTAAAATAATGATCTGAAATATCAATAAACCTTACTATTGAGCTCATAGATCATTTTTTTACTAACTGATTAGCTATATTTTTCACTCTTACCGCTATTTTTTTATAACTTAGTAAAAATGTGATCTGTAAACGCGCTTAATTATTAGCAATATGTTTATAACTTGTGGGTTTATTGTTGGTTAGTTGTGTTTAACTATTAAATTCAGCTGTTTTTGTATTGAGATCATTTTTTTACTAACTTATCAGCTCCAACCAGTCTTTTTAATCATTTTAATGCTTTAGCTCGACGCCGATAAATCATATACTGGTAAAATTATTTTTATTTTTTACTGCCCTGAGCAATATGTCTGCTAACTTATCTAAGAATGACCTACTCGCTATTTTTGAAGAGATCAAGCAAGAGCAAGCGACTCAATTTCCTTTATCTGAACGATTTATTAAACAGCTGTTTAAGCCTCATGTGCTCAGTAAAGCAAAAGAGTACGTAGCAAATGGTCAAATTAATTGGTTAGAGCATAATCATGATTTCTCTGTCATTGATGCCTCGGTGTTTGGAAATCAAGGCAGTACTTTTACCCAACACATAGAGATAAAGAAGTTAGCCAATGGTTTTGCAGTTGATCGACACTGTTCATGTAATGCCAAAACTAACTGTCGCCACTTGGCTGCTGTATTGTTAAAGCTGAAGATTGATCATTCTGGTGATTACGGCCAAGACTATATAATGAATGATTGGTTTGAAGAGCTAACAACACTTAAGCAAAACCAGTCAGCACAAGCTAAAAATGTACTTTTATTTGTGCTTGATGTAGAAAACAATCGGGTTATTTTAACACCAAAAATTGCCGCTTTCTCTGCAGAACATCAGTATACCCTCGGTAGAAACCTTACTGATCAGCAGCTTAATAGTTTTGTAACACCATCCGATTTACTCGAAACTGATTTTCGTTTATACAGTTGGATCCGTTCTCAAAATGCACTTGGTAATTTAGAGCTTAGAGGGCAATGGGGATTTAACGCATTGCAGCAGTTGATTGCTTCTCAGCGTTTGTTTTTTGGGCGCTCTCGTCAGTCGATTAAAGCAGATAGTGCTGAAGATCTGAGTTTTTCGTGGTCACACAAAAAAGATCTTATTCAATTAAATGTAAGTTTAACGGGTAAACAATCTTGGTTCTTACTTAAAACCACACCACCGACTTATCTTGATACAGAGTCACTACGCATAGGCCGTTTACGTACGCCACTAAGTGGTGAAGAAGTTGCTCATATCAAAGCGATCCCAGCCATTCATACTGCTAATTTTGATCGTGTCTATAAGCAATTAGCTGCAAATTTTGGTGACGGTGTAATACCTCATTACCAATCATCTGAACGTAAAAAAATAAAACGGGTAGCAGATACTTGTGCTGTTGTGGATGTTAGTAATAGCAATAACCAATTAAAGCTTACGCTTACCTTTAACTATCAAGATGGTAATTACGCTCCAAACTCAGCACCAGCAAATATTCTCAATGCATCGCTTGAAAATACCGTTATCACAGAGCTCACAAATTTAGGCTTTGAACTATGTAAAGGGGCTTTACAAAATGAGTTTGTTTTTAATAAACAATCAGTTATTCATCAGCATTGGTTTAAATACGAGGTTTTGCCTAAACTTCGTCAGCGTGGTTGGAAGGTAACTGATAAAAAACTAGTGATAAAAAAATCAATCACTAATGTCAGCTTGGATGTTAAACGTGGTAAAGGTCATCAAATTGTTAGTAAAATAATGATCTCAAACGCTAAAGCTGCCACCGTATTAGCAAACGATAATATAGAATTTCAATCACTTAATCGTCAAAGCGAACTTTTTTATTATTATGCAAATGGTAAACAGTTTGGAGTAATAACAAAACCAGCTTTTGATACGCTTACTGATTTTAAAGATCGTTTTGAGTTTATAAAAACACGCGATGAATTACTTATACCTTTATCATTTTTAGTACATTTAATGAAGATGAGCTGTTTTGCGGTTAACTTAGTCGACGACAGCTTAGAGTCTTATTTAGCTGAGCTAGATGCACCAGCTACTGCTACTACAGTGTTACATGGCTTGAATGCGGGCGTGCGGCTTCGCGAGTATCAACAGCAAGGCGTTCAATGGCTACAGTTCTTAAAACGCCATCAGTTAGGCGGAATCCTCGCCGACGACATGGGATTAGGCAAAACCTTACAAGTTATTGCATTTTTAGCTAACGCACGGCAACGAGAGCAAGCAGGCCCAACGCTAATTGTCTGCCCAACGAGCTTGGTAAGTAATTGGCAAAATGAAATGGCTAAATTCGCCAGTAGTATTAAAGTGACGACCCTATTTGGTAGCGCGCGGATTGAGCAATTACAACATTTAGCCCAGGCAGATTGCATTCTTACTACTTATCCATTACTCAAGCGAGATATCGCTTACTACTCGCCGTTGTATTTTGAGAATATTATTCTTGATGAAGCGCAGTATATAAAGAATGACAGTGCGCAAGTATCTCGTTTAGTTAAGCGTTTAAATGCACAATTTAACTTATGTTTAAGTGGTACACCGATTGAAAACAATTTATTTGAATTGAAATCATTGCTAGATTTTGCAATGCCTTCATTGCTTGGTTCACAGGCTCATTTTAAACAGCATTTTCAGACTCCGATTGAGCGTGACGCTGATAGTGATCGTGCTAAAGAGCTTAAATCACTGATCTTGCCTTTTATTTTACGCCGTACAAAAGTTGAAGTAGCACAAGAGCTACCACCTAAAACAGAGTTGATCAAAGAGTTTGAATTCGAAGCACAGCAAAAAGACATTTACCAAAGTATTACTGATTCTCTAGAAGAGAAAATGGTCGACCTGTTTGCTTCCCAAGGCGCGCAAAAGAGCAAATTAGCCTTTTTAGAGGCGTTATTAAAGTTACGACAAATATGTTGTCACCCGCGTTTGATTGACGAACACACCTCAGCTAGAAGTGCAAAACTTGACTGGTTGAGTAGCCATTTACCAGTAATGTTAAGCGAAGGTCGTAACATTATTATTTTTAGCCAGTTTACTTCTGCATTAGATATTATTGCGCAGCAGCTAGCATCACTGGAGATCAATTACAGCTTGCTTACGGGGCAAACGCGTCATCGCGATAAAGTGATCGAAGAATTTACCAGTGGTCAAACGTCGGTATTTTTAATTAGTTTAAAAGCTGGCGGTACAGGGCTTAATCTTACTCAAGCGGACACTGTGATCCATTTTGATCCTTGGTGGAATCCAGCAGTAGAAAAACAAGCGACAGATCGTGCTTATCGAATCGGTCAAACAAATCCTGTTTTTGTTTATAAACTGATAATGGCGAATTCAATTGAGCAAAAAGTATTTAAAATGCAACAACATAAGCAAGCGCTTGTTGATGCATTATTTACTGAAAAATCAATGAGTTTTACAAAATTTGATGAACAACAAATGCTTTCTTTGATAAAAAGTTAGCATTATTTCAAATTAGCCTGATTTATTTTGAACTAAATTAGCGTGAGGGCGTCTACTTCTTTGCTTGTTGTTAAATTGCAGTTTACACACAAGCATCATTGTTGATTTCCCCCTATTTGGTTACTAGTTTTAGTAATGATTGAGCCAGCCCATTTTGAGCTGGCTTTTTTTATGCCTGCTATTTGGCTCATGCAATATTATTTTATCAATTTTAAATTTATTTTGAACTAAAGTAGTTTGAGGGCGTCTACTCTTTTGCTTGTTGTTGAATTGCAGTTTACGCAAGCATCATGTTGATTTCCCTATTTGGTTACTAATTTTAGTAATGATTGAGCCAGCCCATTTTGAGCTGGCTTTTTT
>NZ_JACJFH010000077.1:15553-25769 GCF_014164495.1 Pseudoalteromonas sp. SG41-5
GAGGGCGTCTACTCTTTTGCTTGTTGTTGAATTGCAGTTTACGCAAGCATCATGTTGATTTCCCTATTTGGTTACTAATTTTAGTAATGATTGAGCCAGCCCATTTTGAGCTGGCTTTTTTTATGCCTGTTATTTGGCGCATGCAGTATTGTTTTATCAATTTTAAATTTATTTTGAACTAAAGTAGTTTGAGGGCGTCTACTCTTTTGC
The DNA here is from genome assembly GCF_014164495.1 of Pseudoalteromonas sp. SG41-5. Taxonomy (NCBI): domain Bacteria; kingdom Pseudomonadati; phylum Pseudomonadota; class Gammaproteobacteria; order Alteromonadales; family Pseudoalteromonadaceae; genus Pseudoalteromonas; species Pseudoalteromonas sp. SG41-5. Next base: position 15,764 of record NZ_JACJFH010000077.1, read on the forward strand.
TTGTTGTTGAATTGCAGTTTAAGCAAGCATCATGTTGATTTCCCTATTTGGTTACTAATTTTAGTAATGATTGAGCCAGCCCATTTTGAGCTGGCTTTTTTTATGTCTGCTATTTGGCGCATGCAGTATTATTTTATCAATTTTAAATTTATTTTGAACTAAAGTACCTTGGGGGCGTCTACTATTATGCTTGTTGTTGAATTGCAGTCAACGCAGGCATCATGTTGATTCCCTAGTTTTAGTTACTTATTTTAGTAATATTAGGCCAGCTCACCTTGAGCTGGCTTTTTTTATATTTCATTCTTTTACTTATCCCTTTAATAAACAATTGCTGTAATAGTACGTAATGTTTATTTTGCCTTTTTGTTTCTAAAATACTGTTATCTGGCCGCAATTGTTTGCGGATTAACCCATGAATACATTGAATGTTAATTTTTTGTTTTATTTTGATTTGGTTGTGTCTATTATAGAGAATTGGTTGTAATATCAATAGTTAGACACATACCTCATCATTCGATAAAAGGTAGTGAAAATGGCTTATTTAATTAATAAACATACAAGTGAATATTGTTTTTTATATGCGCATCATAGTTTTGGGCGCTTTCAATATTCTGTAGATACACTTGTCAACGATCTGAGTGTGTCGAAAATACACACTATTATTGAGTGGTTGAATGGTAAGTGGTATATCCGTGACTTAAGCCTGAATGGTACTTGGTTAAATCATAAGCGTTTGGTGAAGGATGACTCTGAAGAACTAAGTATTGGCGATAAAATTTATTTTGCCGGTAATTCAGAGGTCACTTATGTGGTTAAAGATCTCAGTGCTCCTACAGACCAATTAATCAAGTTAGATGACGAGCAAAGTCAAACAGCCGAGACAATTAAGCTTAATCATTACCACCTATTGCCTGAGCAGCAACCTGATAGCGTGGTTGTTTTTGAGCAAAGTAGCGGCCAATGGTTGTTAGAATCATTACACGATGATGAGTTTACGATACGAGAAGTCTTAGAAGATCATAGTATTATTACCTTAGGTGGTGAACAATGGATGTTTCTTTCTAGTCATCTGGAAGTTGCAACCCAGATGAGCTCCGTACCACAATTGTATATTAGTGATTTAGACTTTATTTTTAACCTAAGTTTGGATGAAGAAACATCAGAATTAAAAGTTCAACATCACAATAATAATAAAGATTTTGATTTGCATGTTCGCTGCCATCACTACTTAACCTTAAATTTAGCGCGCTATAGAGCTTTAGATGCTAAAAAAGGAGTATTACCAGCTAACCAAGGTTGGGTAAATACGGAGCAATTAGTGAAAGATTTAGGTGTCGACATGCGCTATTTAAATATACAGATACATCGTGCTCGCAAGCAGTTTTCAGAAGTTTTAGTAAATGTTCATGATGCTGAAAATATCATCGAAAGACAATTGCGAAAAGTACGGTTTGCTGGCGCATCCTTTATGATTTATAAAGGGTGTGAATTAGAGAGTACCTCGGATGTCGTTAGAGCATGAAACAGTATTAAAATTTAATAAAGTCATCACTAACTATAAATTAATTAAACTACTTAACCAAGGAGGTATGGGAAGTGTGTATCTTGCAGAGGATACACGTTTAAAGCGCTATGTTGCGATTAAATTATTAAAGCCTACTGAGCACTCAATAGAACATAGCGACCCCTTGGTTGAAGCGCAGCTGCTTGCTCGTTTAAATCACCCTAATATTGTACAAATACATGATGTAATTTTATATGAGCAGCAAATTTGTATTGTAATGGAGTACTTAAAAGGCAAAACATTACAGCAGTTTCAACATCAGCACGTCACCACACTCTCCGAAAAGCTTAATTTATTAGCACAACTGTGTGCTGGTCTAACCCATGCCCATAGTCAAGATGTTATGCATTGTGATTTAAAGCCTAGCAATATTTTAATTGATAAAAATGAATTGAAAATCACCGATTTTGGTATTGCAACATTACAAAATAAGCCGCTTGGTGAGCAACGTGATGAATCCAGTTGTGGCAGTGCTAGTGCGATGTCGCCTGAGCAGCTTAATAAACAGCCGTTAGATTTTCGCAGTGATTTATTTTCTTTTGGTATGCTGGCCTATATGTTTATTAGTGGCCGTCATCCATTTGGTGAAGGATCTGCGCAAACGATTGCTAATAATATTGCCAACGGTAAAGAGTGTAATGCACATGAGATCATTCCCAAGTTACCTAATGAATTATGTGATTTACTAAATCAATTATTACAACGAAAAAAAGACCGCCGCCCTGTTGATGCTCAAAGTGTAGAGCGTAAGTTACAAGCCGTTATTATAGCTATTAAACAGCAAGAAATTTTGGCGCAAGACACAGTTCCACTAGAGCAACTCGCATTACAAAAAAAAGCGCCTAAAAAGGCTGTTTTTTTAGGGACTTTGCTTTGTATTGCCGTGGTTGCAACAGGCTTAATGTATAAGCTGCAAGTACATAAACCAGCAGAGCACTATGTTGCATTTTTACCTCCGGTGGTAAAATCAGCCGCACTGTTATCCGCAGATACAAATATGCTCAAAGCCACAATTGATGATGCTATTAGGCAAAGTATTATTAATAGTAAGCAGTTAAATCTTATTTCGCAGGATGAGGTTGCGCTCATTTTACAAAGCGGCAATGCTAAACTTACTTTTACAGATAAGTTACATAAATTAAAGCAAGCAACGGGTGCACAAGAAGTGGTGACCGCTGAGCTTAATTGCATGCAACCGCAATGCTATTTAACGTTAGTTCGGCTCGAGGCGCCAAATTGGACGGTAAAAGCGCGTAAGCAATGGCCCATTGTAATTGATAGTTATAATCAGATGTACCATTTAAGCAGTCAGCAATTAACAGCGCTTTTCCCTGATTTTGATAGTAAATATATTGCAATGGCGCAGCTTAGTGACAAAGAACAAATAGAACATATTGAGCTTTATCAAAAAGTGCAGCAAGTTGGTGATTACACTGATCAATTATTTATGCGTATTAAAGAGGCTATAGAACAAACCCCGCAGTTATATGCCAACTATGAGTTATTACGTGAAGTCGCCCTGAGTTTATATCAGCAATCACAGCAAGCAGAGTATTTAAATATTGCCAGTAAATTACTTTTTAACTCACCAACTGCGTATCAAAACACCCCTGCATTTGCTACAAATGCAATGCTAATCGCGGTTGCTAGGCAAGATTGGTTAACTGCGAAGCAGTATTTAGCTAAAGCTGAACAAGTTGGAGCAAGTTCTACCGCTCTTTATGAACTTAAAGGTTTATTATATTTACAACAAGATCAGTTGCCTGAAGCACAGCAGGCGTTTGAACTTGCATTAAAAATACGAGCAAATCCAATAATAAAGCAAAATTTAGCGCAAGTATTATGGTGGCAAGGTCAAATTGAAGAGGCAAAGCAGCTGCTTAATGAAGTTATAAGCTTAAGTTCTCAAAACTATATGGCAAATCAATTACTGGCAGATATAGCCCTAACAGAAGGTGATTTAGCCATTGCTATAAAGCAATATAAACAGGCAATTGAGATTAAACCTGATAGCATAGATTTAAGTAACTTAAGTATTGCTTATTCGTTACAAGGAGAGTTTTCGCAAGCATTAATAGTTGCCCAACAGGCGGTTGATATAAACCCAGAGCATATCAGCTTTCGCCTTAACCTAGCTGATATTGAAAAGGTTTTAGGACTTAGTGAGTCATATCCGGCTAATTATTTAAAGGTAGTTGAGCTGGCGCAAGATCAACACACCCTTGATAGTTATTTAGAAGTCGCACAAGCATACAGCCAACTCGGCGAAGCTAAACTTGCCTTGCAAGCACTCAATAAAGCAATAAGTATTGCGTCAGATCATAATGAATATGTGTTTACAGCAGCACTTGTATATAGTGTGATTGGTGAATATCAGTCAGCGTTAATGTATATAGAAAAGTCATTAATGATAGGCTATCACCCGATGTGGTTTAATTTACCCTGGTTTAAACCTTGGTGCCAAAAAGAAGAGTTTATTGCGTTAATGCAACAATATGACTCTTCTTTTCGTTGTGCTAGTGCTTTATATTAGTATGTAGCACCAGGCCTACGAACAACAATTTTAGGATCTTGTGACATATAAATTTTGCCAGAAGGCACATGTTTAGCTGTATACCTAAACGAAATAGGTAAATACTCAGTTTCTTTGCCTTCGGTTACTTCAACAACTTTTTCAAGATTGTCTTTATCTACACCGTTAAATTCATAGGTCGGCTCTACTTGAGCAATTCTTAAAACTAAAGTGTCGTCATCAGTGATCTCGGTAGATATATTATATTGGCAATTGCTATCTGCACCACAATATTCAACACCATTCCCATAAAATTCCCAATCGGCAGCCACTGACGGATCTAGGCTGATAATAAGTTCTACGTATTGTCTTTTTTCAGTGCTTATGAGATCGTTTTTTCCTGCATTATTAAACAAAACACTCAGCGACTCAGTCGGATTTGTTTCGTTATTAAAAAATGTTAACCAATTTTCTTGTGTATGAGGTAAAACAGTCAACGTTTTAAGGGAAAAGTAGTTATCTGCTTTACATTGCACTTCAATATTTGGGGTTTTGATATCGTTCATTTTTTCAGTCCTTGTATTGTTGTATAAGTAAAACCACTTGTTGGTTTTTATTATTGTTCTGAGTGTAGAATAAAATTGTTTATATAACTAATTAAGATGGGTCTTTTGTAATGCTCTGTAATGATTTTTAGAGTCATAAAAAAGTAAAAAAACCTATCGTGGTATTTTTAGATTGGCTATCATGAAGTGTCTTTTGGTTAATTAAAGTTTATTTATGTATATACAGTTACTTACAAACATTGATTGGGTAAGTGTTGGGATTGGTTTTAGTGTTGGCGCGGTGCTTTTTAGTGTTATTTATGCAAGTCGTGGTAAGCGACTAACAGCAGAGCTAAGTGAGCAGCAGCAACAACTAGCTTTATTGCAAACACAGTCCAATGAAAAACAGCAGCAATATACTTCCTTGATAGATGAACACGATTTACTTAAGCAAAGCCACCAAGAACAACGCGACGAAACTCAGCACTATAAAACCCGCTTCACTGAGCAAGAAAAGCAAAGCCAGCAATACAACCATTATTGGCGCAAGGCTGAAGCTGATTTAACAACACTACGAAGCGAATACAATGCCCGTGATGTTGAGCTCAATAATATGCGCACTATGCTTGAGCAAAAGCAAAGCCATTTTGAGCAACAGTTACAACATATTAAAGAAAGCAAAGAGCAACTTAAAAAAGAATTTGAAAACCTTGCTAATCAAATACTCGAAGAAAAATCGCAAAAATTTAAAGTCCTTAATCAAGAAAGTATTGAGCAGCTGTTAAAACCTGTCCAAGGTGAGTTAAAAGGCTTCAGGGATAAATTGGAATCAATTCATGTTGAAGATCTAAAACAACGTGAAGCTCTGAAAATAGAGTTATTACATCTACAAGCGAAAAGCCAAGCAATCACTGAGCAAGCAGACAGGCTCAGTAACGCATTACAAGGGCAAAAGAAAACCCAAGGTAATTGGGGCGAACTCATGCTTGAAAACGTGTTAGACAGCGCAGGACTGCGCGCTGGTACTGATTATAAACGCGAGGTATCGTTTAATACCGAAGAAGGCCGCCTGCGCCCTGACGTGGTGGTGTATTTGCCTCAAGGTCGGCATTTAGTGATTGACGCTAAAACTTCGCTAAACGCTTACACTCGCTACGTAAATGCAGATAATGAACTGCAGGCTCAACAAGCAATTAGAGAGCATGTTGAGGCTGTAAAAGCGCGTATTAATGAGCTGGCGAGTAAATCATATGATCGCTTACCAGGGCTTAACTCTCCTGAAGTGGTGGTGATGTTTGTGCCGATAGAATCAGCTTTTGTTGAAGCTCTTAAGTATCAAAGTGATATTTATCAACAAGCGATAGAAAAGAACATTCTGGTTGCCACCCCCACTACCCTCTTAACCAGCTTAAATATTGTGAAACAGTTATGGCGTTTTGAAGAGCAGACTAAATATTCAAAAGAGTTGTCTAATCGCGCGGAGCGTTTTTATAGCAAGCTCAACGGCTTTTTAACCAGCATGGAAGGTGTTGGTAAACAGTTAGATAAAGCCAAAGAAAGCTACGATAAAGCGTTTTCGCAGTTATATCGCGGTAAAGGCAACCTAATAAAACAAGCCTCAGAATTTAAAGAGCTTGGTGTATCAGTACAAAAAGAACTACCCGCCGAAACGTTAGAGCGGGCGCAATTAGAGCTAGACGAATAAGGAAATTGTATGCAGATCATACGTGGTAAAGAATTCACCGCAGCAAAGGCATGGGGAGCTAAAAATATTGCCAATATGAATGGCATCACTACCCGTTTACATTGGACTGATAAACCCTATAAATGGCATATTAATGATGGCGAAGAAGTCTTTGTGGTGCTTGATGGAGTCGTTGAAATGTTTTACAAACAAGATAGCGAGACGCACTCAACTGTACTGCAAAGTGGTGACATTTTTTATGCCTCAATAGGCACTGAGCACGTAGCCCACCCTATGGGTGAAGCGCGTATTTTAGTGATTGAAACGCAAGGTAGTGTTTAAGCTGCTAAAGTTTGATATTTAATTGCTGGGCTTTTTAGACCAGCTTGTATAACCTTTACGGCAGCTAGCCAGCTAGAATCGAATTGGATCAACAAATAATTATGAAAGATTTTATAAATAAAGGAATTGTTAAGCTAAAATCGACATCTAATAAAGTGTTTGATGAATTCAATAAAGGCTATGTATTTGCAAAAGAAATGATTGATGGTCTGCCTATTTTTATGTCATTTGAACGATTTGGTACGCAAACCCCCACGTCATTTGATGAAAAGCATTATTTTGTAATTCCTTTCGCACTATCGGAACATCAATTCGCTTTACACACCATGCGTTATTTACCAAACGGCGTACCTGAGATTAATAACTTACCTAAGCGGCGTATTTTTCATTTTCCTAATGAGCATGCTGAGGCCGGACTTCGCCATTACATGCTAAATAGCGCTGATGCAATTATGCGTGATCAAGCTTTGGGGCAAACTAATTCATTACAGTCGCTTGCTAATGATATTGATGCCTTAGATAAAAAACTCACCTACGGAATGCTTTTGGTGGGCGGCTTAGCGGCTATTGCAAACCCATTGGTGGGAGCCAGTATTGCGGCCAAAGCTATGCTGCCAAGCATCACTGGCCTACTGAATAAATACGGTGTGCGTGCCTCTGCCGATAAATTGTCTCAATATCAACTTGAAAAAGAAATCAAAGTAGCCCAAAGCAATATAATTGCAGAGTTTGAGGCCGCAAATACGCTACAGTTGATCAACCCTATTTTACAAGAGTTAGAGTTAACTCTTAGAACGACTGAAGCTGAGCACGATCCTATCAGTTCTTTTAATTTAGCTGATGGCTCGCTATCAGAGTTTAATGACGATAAATGGCGTGAGTTAACAGAAGTTGCGATCTGCCATGTTTATAAAGATGTCTATGATGATCCCTCATTACATAAACAAGCAAACTTAGATGCAAAAGACTTAAGGTGGTTAAAGTTAATGTTTGATGCAAATGACGTTAAGGTAAATAGTTTATGAACATTGGTATCTACATTTACGATGATGCAGAAGTGCTTGATTTTTCTGGCCCATTTGAAGTGTTTAGTACTGCAAAACGTTTGGCAAATAATAACTGGCAGGTATTTTTTGTGGCAGAGCATGCCGGGCCGGTAATTGCCCGTGCAGGTTTTAGTGTAAACCCCCATTACAGTTTTGCTGATCACCCTGCTATTGATTTGCTGATTGTTGTAGGTGGTGTGCATACCCATGAGCTTGAAAAACCAGCCGTAATAAACTGGATACGAGAAACCGCTGGTGCTGCTAGCAAAGTTGCCTCGGTGTGCACAGGCGCTTTTTTACTGGCCAAAGCGGGTTTACTTGATGGTTTAACGGTGACAACGCATTGGGAAGATCAGAGCGATCTTGCTGCCATGTTCCCAGCTCTAAATGTGATCGCAAATAAGCGTTGGGTGTCACAAGGTAAATTAACTACTTCTGGCGGTATTTCTGCGGGTATTGATATGAGCTTAGCCCTAGTTGCAGAGCTAATAAGCCCAGCACACGCAGAGCTAACAGCAAAGCAAATGGAATATCAGTGGCATAAAAATGTTTAAAGCCGCTGTTGAATAAATTCGTGCATGTAATCACGTAAACAAACCGCTTTTTTACTAAGTAAACGGCCGCTTGGCCAGATAGCATAAATTTCGCGATTATGGCTTTGCCATTGTGGCAGCACCCTGACAAATTCTCCCGTTGCCAGCTCGTTTATAATTTCAAATCGAGGTAATAAGCCGACCCCTTGATGATCTGCCACTTGGTACTTAACAAAACTAGTATCGTTATAAATACTGCTAAAGCGGCACATATGTGTATAGCTTGCTCGCGTAGTTATGTGGGTGAGTGGCCAGTTATTTCTCAGCGTTGTGCCAATTAAGCGATGTTGTTTAAGATCGCTAGGTTCAGTGAGCACGGGTGCATTGGTTAAATAGCTTGGGGTCGCTACTAAAATAGAGTCGGCTTCTGCGAGCTTTTTTTGCTGTAATAACGAATCAGCTTGAGGGCCGATCCTGAGCGCTAAATCAGCTTGGTTTTTAATAATATCGTCAAGTTGATTACTTAAAATCAGCTCCAACTGAATATCAGGGTATTTCTTGCAAAACGACAACCACATCGGCTTTAAAAAACCATGACAGATATTCAGTGGCGCGAGCACTTTTAGCTTACCACTAAGTTGTTCTTTTTGTTGATTAAGTTGATAACGAGTTTGTTCAAATTGCTCAACTAAGTTGGCATAACTTTGATAGTACACCTGTCCTTGTTGTGTGAGTGTGCATTGGCGTGCAGAGCGATGCAGCAGTTTTTGCCCAAGGCGAGATTCAAGGCGCTGTAAACGCCGCGTAACTGTTGCCGCAGGCAGCGATAAATACTCCCCCGCTTGAGACAATCCTCCTTGTTGTACTATGTGCACAAACAGCACTATATCATCTAGCATGATTCCACTTTTGCAATTTAAGTTTGATTAAAGCTTTGTATTTAACGTTTTTGTAAGTCTATATCATAGTGACTTAGTTTTCAGCAAAGGGTGACATTATGTTTTCAGCGATTGATTGGTTAGCAGTGATCGTTATAGGGAGCGGTGCAACCGCGATACTTGATCTGTGGGCGTTGCTACTTAGTAAATTTGGTATTAGCTCTTTAAACTTTTGTATGGTGGGGCGCTGGCTATGCTTTATGCGCTATGGCAAGTGGCAACACCTAGCTATTAATAAAGCCGCTGTGCAACCGAACGAATGCGCAATTGGTTGGTTTAGTCATTACTTTATCGGGGTTATTTTTGCGCTGCTATTTTTATTACTGATGCCAGATAACTGGCTTGCAGCGCCAAGCTTAATGCCTGCGCTGTTGTTTGGGCTGCTTAGCGTTGTTATCCCGTTTTTTATTATGCAGCCTGCGCTTGGGCTTGGCATTGCTGCAGCTAAAACGGCAAAGCCAATGGCTGCAAGGCTCAAAAGTGCACTATCGCATGCAATATTTGGTATTGGCATGTATTTAACTGCGGTTGCGCTGTTACAGTTGAAGGGGGGGGAATGCAGGCTGAATATTGGTTAAAGCGCTGGCAAAGCAATGACATTGGTTTTCATGACGGTAAAGTAAACCCTAGTTTAGATCGTTATTTTACTAACTTAAATTTACCTGCTAGTAGCCGTGTGTTTATCCCTTTGTGTGGCAAAACAGTCGACATTCATTATTTGCTTAATAAAGGCATGTACGTTGTGGGTGTTGAACTCAGTGAGCTTGCTGTTCGGCAGTTATTTATTGAGTTAGCGCTCACGCCAAAAGTAACTAAGCACGGTTTACTTAGCGCGTATCAGG
>NZ_JACJFH010000078.1:0-24592 GCF_014164495.1 Pseudoalteromonas sp. SG41-5
GTTTATTTCCTGTTTATTGGTAGATCAAAATGAAATTACCCGATCAAAAATCTCTTATCTCTTCAGTTATCCTTGCTGTTATTGGTTTCGTTATAGTTAATTTTGCGCTTTCGAGCCTACAATTAAGTCCTGCACTGTTATTTGGTGCTGGTTTATTAATTGGTGGTGTAGTTATAGCTGCAATGTCATCTGGCGATGTAGAAGAAGCCGAAGTAAAAACAAAAACACTTTATGTGGGCAATCTTCCTTATCGTGCAAATGAAGGTGTAGTTCGCGCTTTATTTGAAGAACAAGGTAAAGTGTTTAATGTACGCCTATTAAAGGATAAAAATACTGGCAAACGTCGTGGCTTTGGCTTTGTTGAAATGGCAGAGCTAGATGCTGATAATGCTATTGCAAAATTAAACGATAGCGAGTTCCAACAACGTACATTGAAAGTTCGTGAAGCAAAACAAAAACAAGATGATGAATCTAACTCTTTTCGTTCTGAGTCGGATCAATCAGCGTAACTAGCTCCACCGGTTGCTTATCAACATAAATAGAAGCCGTTGCGTAATAACGTAGCGGCTTTTTCTTGCCTGTACAATTAACATCAAGCTCATCACTGCAAGCTATATTATGCTCTTTGAGTATTGCACACACCCGTTTGGCTATTGCTACGCCGGAATCAAGTAATAATACAGTGCTGTTAAAATACTCATTCAAACCTTTTGCTAAAATTGGGAAATGCGTACAACCTAACACGACTACATCCACTCTATTATCAATAGCGAGACTATCGAGCTCTGCAACTAGTTTGTCTTGGATAATCTTTTTACTTCGATATGTTTGTTCCGCCAACGTTACAAGTTCAACACTAGCATATAAATGTACTGTGACAGCTTGACCATGCTGGCTTATCAACTGTTGTGTATAACTACTTTGTACTGTTGCTGGTGTGGCCAATAAGGCAATATGCTGTGACTTAGATAATAAAGCGGCGGGTTTAATTGCAGGTACTACACCGACGATCGGTATCGTGGTTAATTCGCGAAGTGCGCTCAGTGCTGAAGTAGATGCGGTATTACAAGCAATAACTAACACATCAACGTGTAATTGTTGTGTTTCTATAAAAATTAATAATCCGCTGAGGCGCTGAATTATGGTTTGTTGACTCAGCTTTCCATAAGGTAGGTAGGCGTTATCCATAAAATAACTATAACGGCCATCAGGTATGTATTGCTGAATATGCTTCAGCACTGTGGTACCACCAATGCCCGAATCAAAAACCATGATATGAGGTGACAAACAACTCGCTCCTTATAATAACTAAGCTGAGCAGTTTGCCACGCGGTATACTGAAAATAAAGCTTATGCTTCACTCTCTAGTGCTGCTGAGCGCAATTTATTCATTTGCTCAAACATTGATTTTGTATAGTCGACTAATTTGCCTATTTCCTCTTGGTCTTGATTTAACCATTGTAAAATGCCTGACAGTTCATTTTGCAAACCAAGATCACCCGCTTTATTAAAGGCATTTTTTAGATCGTCATTAAATGGAGCTATTTTTTCAGCCACAGCTTTCTCTGGTGTTGGTTTATTCTCTTCATAGCCTTTTATTGCTGCATACGTTTTAGTTTGCTTTAAGTCCATTGAAAACGCGACTAGCTGTTCGTTGCCTAAGTTGAGCTCTTGTGCTTGTTCAAAGGCTTGTTCCAAATCACCACCAAAAAATGTTTTACTAACATTTTGCAAGTCTTCCATCATTGCATTAATAGCCTTTTGTTCATCTTCGTTTAAGTCACCATTTACTGACATGCTAAATGATAACTCCCGCGATTGTGATGATGCACTGGCATAACCTTCATTTTGACCATTACGCTGATAACTACTGGCTGATTGCTGTTTAAATGCATCAGCAAAACTAATACTCACTTCGTCACCTTCTGCAGTGGTGAAGTTATACTGAGCATTATTACTTAAACTTAAATACTGTGCTTGAGTAACACTGACAGAATCCGGTTTAGGGTTAAATAAATCCTCTTCAAACTCATCCAGGCCATTAAAAATACCTTCTTTGGATTTTTCTATGCCCTGCTCAATTTCGTCGTTTAGAATACCGGTATCTTTTAATTCACCATAAGCATCATCAATACCTGTTTGCACACCTTTGCGTGCATCACTAAGCATACCTTTGAGTTTTTCATTATCGGCTCCATTGACTTGCGCTTTCTTAACGGCACCAGTTACAAAGTCCAAAACGTTTTTGACGATTTCTTCAAAATCAAATAGTGGCTTGTCTTTTTTCTCTTCCGCGACAGGTAAGCCTAAAGCCTCAGCCATTTTGTCACCTAACACTTTTGCTGCTAATTCTTTACCACGTTGCTGGTAACTATCTTGAGGCGACTGTATTGTAGGTTGCTGTAATGCAGCTTTGTTACTGTATTTATTGACGTTGTTGTTTGGAACAAAGCCAAAGTTGCCAATTTTCATGATCCGACTCCTATTTTTGCTTACTTAAGTATCGGCCCAAAAATAAATAACTAAAGTAAAATGTACAAAAAAACAGCATTTGCTATTTCTCAAAATTAGGGCCTGTTGACCTTTAAGGATTAAAATTTGTTCAACCTCGGGGCGATTTAATCGCGGCGCGAGATTTGTAACCTAGTGGGCTAAGTAAAAATTGAGCAAAGCTTCCGCGTCCTGCTCACGCCCCTTACTTACATCCATGTAAGTAACAAAGAGTTAATCGCCCCTAGGCAGAACCCTTCGGGCAGCGCGCGTTTGGCATTTATGCTACGTTATCGCCTATTTATGGGGAATAACCACACTACATAGGCTCTGCCTTGCCTAAAAACCAAACGCACAGCTGCAAAATTAACCTAGAAAGATAAACAGACCCTAGACAAATAATCCCTGCCCCCTACAATAGCGCCGATAAACAGCATAATGAAATAAGGTAGTAGGTAATGGCGGTTATAAAGATCGATACAAAAGGATACGACGCACAGTTAAATGAAAAAGAGCAACGTATCATTGCGCAATTCCAACGCTTTGGTGTTGAACAATTAGAAGTCTTTGCCTCTGAGCCAATTCATTACCGTCAACGCGCTGAATTTAGAGTATGGCACGATGGCGATGAGTTATTCCACATTATGTTTGATCAAGCCACCAAAGACAAAATCAGAGTCGATGTGTTTGACCCTGCAGCGCCGCTAATTGGGGAAGTAATGCAGGCAATGATCGATAATCTTAAAGGCTGTGAAGTCTTGCGTCGTAAATTATTCCAAATAGATTATCTTTCTAGTTTAAGCGGTGAGATTTTAGTGAGTCTGCTTTATCACAAACCACTCGACGAAGAATGGCTAGCAGCTATCAAGTCACTAAAAGAATCATTGAGTGAGCGCTTTAAAATTGATTTTATTGGGCGTGCTCGCAAACAAAAAGAAGTACTCGGTGATGATTTTGTTACTGAGCGTTTAACAGTTAATGGCCAGCAACTTATTTACCAACAAGTTGAAAACAGCTTTACGCAGCCAAATGCTAAAGTAAACATTAAGATGCTGGAGTGGGCACAAGACTTATGTAAACCACTAAAAAATGATTTACTAGAGCTCTATTGTGGTAACGGTAACTTTTCAATTGCCTTAGCTGGTTCGTTTAATCGTGTATTAGCAACCGAAATTTCTAAATCGTCAGTACACTCAGCGCAGTATAATATTGCTAAAAATAACGTAACTAACTTAGATATCATTCGTATGTCGAGCGAAGAGTTTACTCAAGCTATGAAAGGCGAACGAACCTTCTCACGTTTAGAAGGGATTGACTTAAGCAGCTATGATTGTCAGACCATTTTAGTTGATCCGCCGCGCGCAGGCATGGATACACTAACATGTGATTTGGTGGCTAACTACGAGAGTATTATTTATATCTCATGTAACCCTGATACGCTTGAGCGTGATTTAGAGCACCTAACTCGCACTCATGAAGTTAAACGGTTTGCGATTTTTGACCAATTTCCATATACCCACCACATTGAATCAGGGGTATTTTTACAACGTAAATTGTAAAGTATCTATGCCAGTGCTTTTACTAGCGCTGGCATTTGCTGCTCACTAAAGACTTTAATACCATTCTTTTCTAATAGCGAAGCCGTTAATCCCATTCCAACCACCTTAATACCACTGTGCGAGCCATCGTAAATTGTATTACGACCACAAGAAGGACTTGATTCCTTTAATAGCGCAAAACGAATATTGTACTGTTGGCAAAGGCGTAATGCTTGTTTTGCACCTAGCTGAAATTCCGGTGTCACATCATCACCAGTATTGGTAATCACTTTACCGTTGACGATTTCAGCAGGATCTCTAGGAGTGGATAAACCACCAGCAATCTCAGGACAAAAAGCGACTATACGTTCCTGCTGCTGCCATGCGATTAGCTGCGGATGGAGTAACTGTTGTCCGCTACCATCGTAGCGCACGGGAGCACCAAGTAAGCAACTTGAAACCAGTATTTTATGCATTTCTTACCACCTGCAACAAAAAAGCTCCGCGTACGGAGCTTTTTTACAATAAACACTAAACCGCTCTATTTAGCAGCTAAGTAATTAATTAGATCAGCCATACTTTTAGCATCTTTAATACCTGAATCACCACCAACAATAACACGGTACTTACCGTTTACAATAAAGGTAGGCACACCTTTCAAAGCACCTTTTTGTTTAAAATATTCTTGATCACGCTTCATTTTGGATACCTTGGTTCTTACTGTAAAGCTGTTGTAAAACTTATCAAAATCATCAGCAGCTACACCTTGAGCAACAAAGATATCTTTCATATCAGCAAGCTCATTGATGTTTGCTCGCTTGCCATGGATATGGTTGAAAATAGCGCTAATTAGTGCATCTTGTTGTGGTAATACAGTTGCCGTAGCGTAAGCTTGTGCTAACATCGTTTGAATTTCTGGGTTACGCGGACCCGAAAAGTCAACATGGCTTTTCTTAAAAGTAATACCTTCATTTAGTAGCGGCTTTAATTCAGCAACAATTGATTCAAAAACATTACAGTGTGGGCAGTAAAATGAGAAGAATTCTTTAACTTCTGGCTTTTTAGTTGCGCGTGCATCAATCGTTTCATAATGCGTCCCTTCGTCATATTGAATCGCGGCGGCGTTTGTAGCAAACCCAAGCGTCAACGCTATTAGTCCTGCTTTAACTAATTTGATCATCGGTAAAAACTCCAAAAATTATTGTTTTAATAGCTTATTGTTGTAATAAAAAGGCAACTAACTCATCAAGCTGCTCTTGGCTCTTGATGGTATTGATATTGATTTTATATTTATCATTAACGATAAACGTTGGTACACCGGTTAAGGCTCCCATTTGTGAAAACTTATTTTGCTTGTCTTGCATGGCTTTTTCCGCCGCAATCACAGGCATGCTGGCAATATCTTTATCAAAGGTATCGCTATCAATACCATTTACTGCAAGTAATGCTTTGACGTCTTTAATGTTATTGAGTGGAGCACGTTTTATATGAATGCTGTCAAACATTTGATCTGCAACTTGCTCACCTTTGTTATGCTGTTTAGCGATGATATATGCATAGCTCAAATTACTTTGCACTTCTGGCGCTAAACCACCTAAAAAGTTGACATGGTTTTTTACAAACTCAGTACCTGCAGGCAAGCTTTTTTCCATTGCTTTAGCTACAGCTTCAAACTTAAAACAGTGCGGGCAATAAAATGAAAAGAACTCTGTTACTTGTGAGGTTTTACTTTTTTCAATTTTTAGTACGTCATAGTGCTCACCAGCTTTAAAATCTGCAGCCATCGCAGCAAAAGGTAAACATAACAGTAGTAAACTCAATTTTAGTTTTTTAAGCATTGGACTCTCGTTTCAGATATTTTTAATAATTAGTTAGGCAGCAACTTCAGCGGCGGCTCTTGAAGTGCAGAATACTGCTCTTTCAGCGCTAAAATTTGTTGCTCCCAGTATTTGTCATCAGCAAACCATGAAAAGTTCCGCGGAAATGCCGGATCTTCCCAACGTTTAGCTAGCCACCCCATATAATGAATCATACGCATTGCCCGTAATGGTTCAATTAATTTGAGTTGAGTGTGATCAAAATCACAAAATTCTTCATAGGCAGTCACTAAGGTATCTAACTGTAACAGTTGATTGTTTCGATCGCCACTGAGCATCATCCATAAATCTTGAATCGCAGGCCCTTGACGACTATCGTCCAAATCAACAAACATCAACGCATCACCGGCCCACAGAATATTACCGGCATGGCAATCACCATGTAAACGTATAGTATCCACCTGCTGGTAAAGCGATTTCGTTTTAGCGATCACCATATCCAAAATAGTATAAAACGCGGTAGTTAAACTGCTAGGCACCAGATTACTGTTTTGTAACTGAATTTTAGCTGTATCTAGATACTCGTCACACCCTATGACCGGACGTTCGCTAAAAACATTGGCTTTAGCTGCTTGATGCATTCGACCAATCAAGCGTCCTAACACATCTAACTGATCAAGATTATCAACTTCAAAGATGCGCCCCCCGACACTTGGGAACAAAGTAAATAGATAACCATTATGCTCAAATAAGCTTTCGCCATTACGCTGTATCGGCGCAACTACAGGCACTTCAGCATCAGCCAATTCAAATGCAAAGCTATGCTCTTCGAGTATTTGTGCCTTACTCCAGCGCTCGGGGCGATAAAATTTCACCACATAACGTAGGCCATCTTCAGCTTTGAATTGATAGACACGGTTTTCGTAACTATTCAGTGCTAATAAGCCAGACTCTGCGTAAATACCAATACTTTCGACCGCATCTAAAATCGAATCCGGGGTGAGGTCAACAAAACTAAATTTACTCATAATTCTCATCAATTATAAAAAAAGCGGGAAAATCCCGCTTTTTATTTGTTATCAGTGTACTTAACTATCGCGCTTTAAAGAAGTTACTCGGCTGCGAAATTTGTGAACTTGGATTGTCCACTGGCGATAATACAAAATTAAACTCGGTCATAGGCGCTTTCAAATCATACGGATCCATCACCAATGATAATGGCACGTTATGCGATTCGCCCGCTTGCACGGTAAAAGTTTGCTTACCTATGTACTTAAAGTTCTCCAGTCCTACCACCTTAATATTAAAGGTTTGCTCGTATTGTGCTTTGTTGATCACTTTGAGTGTGTAGGTATTTTCGACAAGCCCATTAAAATCGACTCGATAGAGTTGATTTCGATCGCGAATAATATCTAAGTCCATTGGCTTACGCATCACAATATTCGTTACCAGCGCTGCGCTGAGCACCACTAATATAACAATATAACCAATAATCTTAGCGCGCAGAGGATTGGTTTTATTCTCTGGCGTTTCTAGGTTACGCTCAGTGGTATATGAGATAAGCCCGCGCGGATAATTCATCTTATCCATTACTCCGTCGCAGGCATCGATACAGGCGCCACAGTTAATGCATTCAGCTTGCAGACCATTGCGAATATCGATCCCTGTTGGGCATACTTGTACGCACAAATTACAGTCAATACAGTCACCTAAGCTAAGCTCTTCTCGATCTTGTTTACGACTACGTGGCCCACGATTTTCACCACGTTTTTCATCGTAGCTTACTGTGAAGGTATCTTTATCAAACATTGCAGATTGAAAGCGCGAATACGGGCAGATATGCAAGCACATAATTTCGCGCATCCATCCAGCATTACCATAAGTACATACAGTAAATACGATAATGCTAACCAGCGCATAGCCACCTACATCAAAAGTAACAAAATCCGGTAACAGCTGACGAATAGGTGTGAAATAACCAACAAAGGTAAGTGCGGTGTATAAAGAAAAAGCTATCCAACCTGTATGCTTGGCTGTCTTACGCCAAAATTTATCAAAGTCCATTGGTCGCTGATCAAGCTTCTTGCGTTGATTCGCTGTCCCTTCGAACTTTTCTTCAAACCAAATAAAAATAAACGTCCAGACTGTTTGCGGGCACGTATAGCCACACCATACCCGACCGTAAAAGGTGGTCACTAAGAATAACGCGAATGCAGCAAGCATCAGAATAAAAGCAAGAATAGTAAAATCTTGTGGCCATAGAGTTAGCCCAAAAATGTTATATTTTTGACCAATGAGGTCAAATAACACCGCTTGTTGGTCATTAAAGTTTATCCATGGCAGCGCCATGAACGCCAACATACCAAGAAAACCAATGCGCTGTCTTAATAGTTGATGTAACCCTTTAACCGCACGTACATAAATGCGATTGCGGGGATTAAATCTATCCTGTTGAGCATAGAGATCGGGCTTTTCGATCTTGACCTCACTAGGAATATTTTTTACTTTTATTTGCTTGTCCATCGAAGTTCCTCAACGCCGCTTGGAGAATGAAAGTCAAACAATCATATAACGCTATTTAGATAGCTAACAACTAAGCTTACATTTAAAAATAGTGCAAACTGAACTACTGTGCTGTAAAAGTTCAGAGATTTCTGAAAAATCTAATTGTTCTCTGTCATTATACCAACTCTCCTCAAAAAAGCTGATATTCATTGATAATAATTTATTCACCTAACTTGCTTGCTTTACAAAGGGGCATTTTATTACACTGGTGCCTAATTCGTACCCGTTCAGATCAAAGTTTACTCACATATGAAAAAATTCCTTGTACTAGTTGTAGTGATACTTGCGTTATTCACAATTGATCATCCAATGATAAAAGAACCTCGAGAAAAGTTATTAGGAGAAGGTGTAGGGCTATTAAGTAGTGCTAGCAACATTAACCGTGGACCCGCTGCGAGCATGGCAAAAAACCGCATCAAGTCAGAACTAACACTTTCAGAAAGCGAGTTAGAGTATTTAGAAGAAACCATGCAAACTGATGAACAGCTGCAGCTATTCCATACTCGTTACTGCCGCAGTAAAGATCTCAACTTATATTTTTATGAAGATCGTTTAAATACAGTGTGTGACATCGTCTCAACATCATTGGCTGAGCGCAGAGGTAAATAGTGGATTTTTCAGCTTTAACAAAAAAAAGCAGCGCATCGTTTAACCAACATAAAAACCTACTGAAGAAGCTGGCGAAAGGGCAAACGGTTAAATGTGAAGTATGCCAAGGCATATTAACGTTAGATTTAAAGACTCAGCAACCCGGCCAAGGGGTTGCTAAATGCCCTAAGGGCTGTACTGAAATTGTGTTGGATTTAGCATAATGCTAACTCCAACCATCTTCTTCATCTGCGTACAAACCACTTTGCACCGCGATAATTTCTATTAACTCAGCAAATCCTAATGCAAAATCTCCCATTAGTTCATACTGTTGCTGGCATAGTTGTATTTCACTAAGCTGATTTTGCTGGGCAATTGTTGTGATAAGCTGGGCCTCTAAAGCAAAAAAGCCTAAACTGGCGTAAGCGGTTTGCAATGCATCAGTTAAGTCTGTTGTCAGTGCATCAGCTTGCATTAGCTTATCAATATACACCTGTGCTCCCTGAACAAAACCCTGACACCATTGCTGGCATTCATGCAAATCTAGGTAGCTGTCGTCTTGATCACTCACCTGTAAACTTACAGGGAGCTTAAAACCTGTTTCATAAACTTGCTCACTGATCTGATGATACAAAGCCATAAATGCAAATAATGTTTGTTCTTCTAGCTGGCCGTGTGCATCTGGCACTATCTGCTCAAGCCACTCGTGTACGTCTAATGGCTCAGGAGAGCAAATAACCGCAAATAAGTAACCTTGGCTCTGCACAAATGTCATGGCGCCATTGCGGCTCGCTAAATACGTACTTAACTGCTGGCCATGTTGCTGTGTAAATTCAGGAATTTGCATAAAACAATTCAGCCTTGTTTAAAAATTTAATGGATAACGGCCATCACTATCTGCACGGCCTAAAAATTTGGCGGCATCGTGTACTTCTTTTGGTAGTGATGCTTCTGGCTTGATATATCCAGCCACTTTAAAGTCCATGTTTGCTTTTAAGGTTGCATCAGCCGCTAAGCCTAAGCGGTTTTCAGGATCAACTAACACGGCTATATCGCCCGACTTACAGCTTAACTTGCCACTTAATGGACCAACGCTAAACCAGCCAGACAATCCTTGCACATCGATGTTTGGACTGGCGATTTCACCTTTTAATGCATCACAATAAGGCGCTCCTGAGAGATATTCATCTAACTCAACAATTACTCTGCCTTTAGCATTAATAGGTAATGGCAACTGCAAACGCTGCATCGCACGTTCAACACTCAAACGCAATGTAGCATCATTTAATGCAACTACTTGATCAAGTAAACCATAACTAAAGTCACCGCGTCCTGACAGTTCACTGGTCTGTCGCGGATCACCAAACTTTACACTGCCTGTAAGCTGTCCGGTGAATAATGCCCAACCAGAAATATCCCAGTTTAAATTATTAATCTGTTCATCTTGATAGCGCAGCTGCATGATTCTACCCTGCCAAATGCTACCCGATGCTTTACCTATTTGCAGATCTTTAGGTAGATAAGGATTTGCTAAATTAAGCGCAACTACAGCTGGCGTTTTTAATAGTGCAAAAAAGATAAAACCGAAGAAAAATATTACTATAAGAATCGCTATTTTTTTCATTCTTTACTTCTCTAATACCAGTCGGCTAACGCGCACGTAGCCTGGTTTATCATCGCGACTGAGATCTAAATTTTCAATCAATACGCCTTTAGTGTTTACCAGTTCATCAAGCCATTCTATGAGCTTATTAAACTGTACCGAGTCGATGGTTAATCTTAATGAATTATCGCTAGGCTGCATTTTGCTTATGGTTATATCGTAGCGAGCGCGGCTAGCATTAACTATTTGACTCAAGTTTTGGTCACTTGTAACAGCACGCGCACTACCCGCTTTGAGTTTAACAATACTGTTATCAACCCACGCTAATAATTCTTGCTGTTTAACTTGGTTTTTTTCAGCTTCAGCTATTGCGTTGTTTAGTGGTCTAAAAATACCCATAACTAAGATAAAAATAACAAAAATTACCCCAGCGACCATCACCAACTGTTGCTCTTGCTCTTTTAAGCCACGCCAATGTTTTAAAAGTTGTTGTTTCATGCAGCACCTCGTAGCTTTATTTCACCGACTACAAAGTCGCCATCATTATTTAATGAGCCTTGGTCTACAGTTAATCCGCGTTGTTCAAGAATTGCTTTAACTTTGCCAAAGGTTTGAAAATCTTTTCCGCGAGCACGAACTCTAAGTTCATTGCGGCGTTGATCATAACGCAATGTCTCAGGAGTAAACTCTTGCACTTGGCTAAATACACCCACCAGCTCATTCGTTAAATCTAGGAAGCCGGCACTGCTGCCACCCTCTAATTTAGCCAATTCACCCTGAATTTGGTTTTTAATCAAATGCGGACGAACTGTTTTCCCCGGAAAGGCCGTTTGATAGCGCTCAACCACTTGTGTTTTAGCGACTTCAAGCTCACTATTTAACTGATACAATTCAAGACTTTTTACTGCCACAGAGCCAACTAACGCGACACTCGCTGCAATGGCGGCACCTTGCCAATACGCCCACCATAATGCGCTTTTCTTTTTCAGTTGATATTGGCCTTGGCGAAGATTGAATCTTATCTCAGGTAATTGTTTAGCAAATAACGCCAGCGGCAAATCATAAGCATCGGTATGCGCCGTAAGATTAACCGTTTCTGGAAATTGCGAGGCAGGGCTGTAATGTGCAACATCAGGGTGACCTAAAGCAGTTAAATACTCAGCCAACCAGCTTTGCTCTACAGCACTTATCCGCCATGAGCCTTGCTTACATAGCCATTGGTTATTAAGCTCAATAACGCTTAATCCCTCATGTTCCGCAGTAGGAAGCAATAATGCATCGGGTAACAGTTTTAACACTGCAATTTCATGTTCAGCAAATACAGCTAACCAAGTTTCAAACCATTCTCGGTCAGTCATGGCAACTTTAATGGCGTGCTTGTCACCGACCATAGTAGGCTCAGCAATCGCGATAAATAAGTCATCTACGTCACATGCAATCTCTTCTTCGAGCATATATGGGAGCGCTTGCTCAAGCTTACGATTCCATTTGGTCGGCAGGATTACGGTTTTTAGTTGCACCTGATCACATGGCAGTAATACCACAACTTCACGATTCTGTGCTTTTTCAACTAACTCACTCAGTTGCTCAGCGTTCGGCAATCCGCCACTGGCAATTATTTCTTGTTCTAATGGTGAGTAAATCAGCCAATTAATACTTTCTTGTTGAGTTTGACCCGTGCGGATCAACAGTATTTCTGTCACTGTACGCCTCCAAATTTTCGCGCCAGTATAGTTACTTCGCCATCTTTGGCATGCAGTAATGTGGTCATCGAAAAACGCAGATCGACAAATTTAGCCTGCGCTTGTAGTTTAAAATATTCGCTATTTATGGTGAACAGTTTTTCAACAGACTTAACATTTTGAGCCCCTTGTTGATTCACTTGTTCAAAAAATTCTTCAATATTATTAAAGCCTTCTTCTGGCCGGACTGATAGCACACTTTGCGCACCTGACTCACTCAAACCATCAATCAATGCACTCAATAATAATGCCTGTTCAGGAGCGATTGTATTGACATTAATTGCTAACAATTCGCTACCTGGGATCACGCATACGTATGGCAAGATTTTTTCCATCACTAATGGATTAAACCCTTTAACCAAACGCAGCTCTGAGCTTGATGCAAAAAAACTATTCGCTGTCATATATGGTGATTTACGCGATAAATACTCATCTTCTTCAGCACCAGAACGATAAGTAATACTATCTTCATCGAGCCAGTCGTAAACACTGTCAGCCATGGCTTCTTCCGACTCTTCTGCTGGCAAGTCCTCAATATTTTCTAATAGCGCTAATAACGCGGTGTGCGCAGGATTGGTTTTATCAGTACTACCCGCTTGTGGCGCTTTAACACGTAATGCATTGAGATTTAAACAAGCCTGTAAGTCCGTGATCTTGCCTTGCAAGGTACCATTATCGACCGGATAAGGAATATCGCCTTGTTGCGCCCAAATTTGTTTTAAAGTGGTTTTTTCAGGGTCATCTTTTTTGCTTTGTAATAACGCTTTAATAGCCAGCTCTTCTGCTGCATAGGCATACCACTTGGCTTGCTGATGGCCTTGTATGTTGGTACTTTTTTGAACTTGAACAAGCAAGTTAGCACTCATCTCTACGGCTAAAATTGATGCCAAGGCAACAATAAATAAGACAATTATAAGCGCGGCGCCATGTTGGGATTTATGGTTCATTTAAACCTCCCATCTTTCCATTACCCGGTACTAAAAAAACGCGTCTTATTGGTTCTTCATCAATTTGTTGCAATGTGACCGCCACAGCTTTTGGCAATGACTTGCCCTGCCACTGCTCTTGCCATTCATTTTTTTCATCTAAAAATTCAAATTTAAGATCTTCGATATCTTTAAGAATAACTTGCACTCGCGGCTCAAGGTTATCGAGTTGATCAACATAAACCCGATATATACGCTCAAGGTTGTCATCAATAACACGATAACCCACTGCTTGTAGCTCTGAGCGCGGTAACAAATTAATTGGGTTTACCCAGCCATCTCGCACAAAGGCAATACCATCATACTGGCTATTAATGGTGTAACGCCCAGCAAGTAGATATTGTTCTTGCACATCACCGGCTTCATTGCGCACGGCACGTTTAGTCATTTGGCTGAAATCTTGATCCATTAACCTAAAGGTCGTTTGCAAACCATTCAATTCTGCAATTTTTTCGTCTGATGCATCTTTCGCTTTGGTGGTCGAATCAAGAATTTGGTGAGTAGCTAACACGACGAATGCTAAAATCCCCAGCGCTACCATCACTTCTAATAGTGTAAAACCGCGCTGCTTCACTTATTTGCTACCTTTATTTAAATAGCTGATGAGCTCATAAACCGAGTGCTCTAACTTTTCATCGCTAAATACATTAATAGTCACTTTTACAAAACTTTTATCTGCTGTCGCTTCGGTATCTTGACGCCAATACCATTCTATACCAGCCATTGTTTCCGTGCCTTTTGCGCCATTTTTGCCTTGCCACTTATCGCCGAGAGTACGCTGTTCAATCATTACATTCTCAGCCACCCAAGAGGCATAGGTTTGCTCTTCAAGGCTTGATAAATGATTAATATGCTCAGCTGTCGCTTGCATGGCGGCAATCCCAGCCATGGCGCAAATACTCAGCGCCACCATAACCTCAAGTAAAGTAAAACCTTTAGACCTGCGATACATTATTCTGGCTCTCTGCGTAAGTTAACCGGTGCGGAAAATTCCCCTTCGATGAAATACACAGGTTCTTTTTCATCTTTTAATTCATAGATAAGTTGAAATGCGCTCACCTCACCAGAAGATAAAATTAGCACTTGCGGGATTTTCATTTTTTGCAATTCGAGTAAGCTATCATCATCACCGCCACTCATTAACTCGCGCCAATTGGATTGCTCGAGTAGATTATCTTGAGCCCATGCGAGATCTTCTAGATTAAGTGTCAACTTAAGACGTTCATCAACAGTCATCGGCGCAAACAGCTTTTCTCGGTCGAAGGTGATCCATTTTTCACCATCAAACACTAAAAACTCTAAGGTATCTTTATCAAGCTGAAAACCTAATTCAAGCTGATTTAAGATTGCAAATTCAGAAGCCATATTAATGGTGGTATGCAGTCTCAGTGCTTGTTTGTCCAATTCATCTTCAACACCGCCATCAAGACTATATACCACCATTTTAGTGGCGAAGGCGATCACCACCAGCACAACCAAAATTTCAATTAAGCTAAAGCCACGCATCGGTGACTTTAGCTTTGCAAGGCGCAACTTAGTCCGACTTAACATCATGCTAAGCTCGGTGCTGGGTATAAAAACGCCTTTATACTAAGATGCATTATTATTTTTCTTCATCCCAGTTACCAATGTCGTCATCAGTACCCACTTCGCCATCGGGTCCCATTGAAAACAAATCAAATTTACCAACTTCACCTGGGCTGATTAACTGGTACGGATTTCCCCATGGATCTTCTGGTAATTTAGAAATAAAGCCACCTTCAGGAAAACGCTTTGGTACTGGCTCTACGCTAGTTTTAGTCACTAACCCTTCAAGGCCTTGCTCAGTGGTTAAGTACGCTTTGTTCTTTAATTTATAAAGACTCATAGCATCTTCAAGCTGCTGAATATCAAGATGCGCTTTATCAAGTGCCGCTTCTTCTTGCTGACCCATAATATTGGGTGCCACGATTGACATGATCATGCCAATGATAACCAGTACCACCATAACTTCGAGTAATGAGAAACCTGCTTGTTTATTCACGTACATACCTCTGTTGTTCTTAATAATTAACTATCGTAACACGGTAAAAATGCATTACGAAATCCCTAAAATAGTTAAAGTCCAATCGCTTTATTCATTGCCATAATAGGTTGTAATATGGCCATTACGATAAACAATACAATAACCGCCATGGACGCTATCATCGCAGGCTCTAAGAGTTTTAGCGAGACATTTACCATGGTTTCAAATTCACGGTCTTGATTGTTTGCAGCACGCTCTAGCATTTGCTCGAGCTCACCTGATTTCTCCCCACTGGCGATCATATGCAGCATCATCGGTGGGAATAATTTTGTTTGTTGTAAGGACGCTCTTAAACTTGCCCCTTCACTAACGCGGGTTGCGGCATCCGCCACTGCTTTTTTAATTTTCTCGTTGATCAATACGCCACCAGAAATACGCATTCCCTCGAGTAACGGCACTGAACTTGATGACAAGATACTCAGTGTACGAGCAAATCTGGCGGTATTAATACTACGAGCAACTTTGCCAATGCCCGGCATCATCAAAATTTTCGAATCATACCAAAAGCGGATCTTAGGCTGTTTTAGCGCATGTTTAACACCAATCACTGTCGCGGTAAATAATACTAAAGTAATGAACCAATAATTTTGCACATAGTTACTAGCAGCCATTACCCATTCAGTCGTCCAAGGTAAAACCTGCTTTGACTTTTCAAATGTCTTCAATATTTTAGGCACTACAGTACCTAGTAATATTGAAACGATACCAATGGCAAATATTACTAATATCACCGGATACACCATCGCTTGTGTGATTTGACTACGCATGTGTTGACGTTGTTCCGTGTAATCGGCTAAACGGTTCAATACAGCATCTAAGTGACCTGATTTTTCACCCGCAGCTACCATAGCGCGGTATAAATTATCAAATACATGTGGAAACTCAGACATGCCATCAGCCAAGGTATAACCTTCAACAACTTTTGAACGCACCGACATTAACATACGCTTCATACGCGGCTTTTCACACTGCTCAGCCACCGCCATTACCGCCCCTTCAACCGGTAACGCCGATTGAATGAGTGTAGCGAGTTGGCGAGTGATCAAAGCGAGATCTGAGGTAGATATTTTCGCTTTAAAAAAGCTGCCAAATGGCGAGCTTTTTTCACCTTTAACTTGTTTATCACCCTCTGCGGCGGGCACAACTTCGAGCGGCGTAAGACCTTGTTCACGTAAAGATTGGCGAATTTGTTTCGCGGTATCCGCTTCTTGAATACCTTTTTTCTCTTTGCCGCGAGCATCGAGCGCGCGATATTCAAATGCTGCCATTGTTAACCTTCCTCACGCGTTACACGTAATACTTCTTCAAGGGTGGTTTTACCGGCTAATACGCGACTACAGCCATCTTGGCGAATACTTGGGGTATGTTTGCGAATGTACTTTTCAACACTTTGCTCACCTTTACCACTGTGAACAAGTTCGCGAACAGTTTCATCAACTACCAGTAATTCATGAATACCGGTACGACCACGGTAACCATTAAAGTTACACTCTTCACAGCCAACGGCTCGGTAAATAGTCGGCGGATTTACAAATGGTACGCCGAGCAATTCACACTCGCGCTCATCTGCAACATGACCTTCTTTACAGCTCTTACATAAAGTTCGCACTAGACGCTGCGATAACACCCCTAACAAAGAAGATGATAGCAAGAAGGGTTCAACCCCCATATCTTCCATACGAGAGATAGCACCTGCTGCGGTATTGGTATGCAATGTCGACATCACTAAGTGACCTGTAAGTGAGGCTTGCACGCCAATTTGTGCGGTTTCAAGGTCACGTATTTCACCAACCATTACTACATCAGGATCTTGACGTAAGATTGCCCGTAAGCCACGGGCAAAGGTCATATCAACTTTAGTATTTACCTGAGTTTGACCAATACCTGGGATTTCATACTCGATTGGATCTTCAACCGTTAAAATATTACGATCGCGAGAGTTAATTTGGCTCATGCCCGCATAAAGCGTGGTACTTTTACCAGAACCAGTTGGACCGGTCACCAAAATAATTCCGTGCGGTTTACTGATCAAATCAGAGAACAATTCACGATTGCGCAGCGTCATACCTAAATCTTCAAGATTTAAACGCGCGTTATTTTTATCAAGTAAACGCAGTACAACCCGCTCACCAAAACTTGATGGCATGGTTGATACCCGAACATCAACGGCACGTCCTGCGATACGCAAACTAATACGACCATCCTGCGGGATACGCTTTTCTGCAATATCGAGTTTCGCCATTACTTTAATACGCGAAACTAGCAATGAAGCGAGTTTACGATTCGGCTTTAACACTTCTTTAAGCACGCCATCAACCCGAAAGCGGATCACTAGCTCTTGCTCAAAGGTTTCGATGTGAATATCTGACGCGCCTTCTTTAATCGCTTCACTGAGCATCGCATTGATCAATTTAATGATTGGTGCATCATCATCTCCGGCAAGCAAATCTTCCGTTTGCGGCATATCTTCAGCCAGTGAAAATAAATCAACTTCGTTACCTATGTCTTCCATCATTTGCTGGGTTTCAGAACTATCGCGTTGATACGATGCCTCTAATAACAACTCAAACTTGTCATCAGCTAAGTGTTCAAGCGTAAAGCCATGCCCAGCAATGCGGCGCACTTCTAACAATGCATCAATGTTAAGCTCACCACGATAGAACACCACCCGGTCATCATTATTTTTACTTAATAACATGCCTGCACGTCGTGCATATGAAAATGGTAGCCGCTTATTAGGCAGTTCAACTAAATCGTTACTGGTCATCAGCTCGCTATTATTTAGCGGCTGTGAGGGCTCTGCGGTGATCTCAGTGATTGCATCAGTCATTATTGCGCTCATCTGTATTTTGCTGTCTTAAGTATTCTTCATACGTTGGCGGTAATACTAATGCATCATTCCACTCAGGTAGGATTGGCACATCGGTTAGAGGCATTAAATCAATACCATCTTCTTTTTGTTTATACTGCTCACCACGGATAAAGTTATATTTGCTGTGGCTCAATTTATTCATTTTAATGCCATCACGGATAATGGTAGGGCGAATAAACACGATTAAATTACGTTTACGCTTGCTGGTGCTGGTTGAGCGGAATAAGTGACCAAGGATAGGAATATCACCTAATATTGGTACCTTTGAGACGCTTTCTTGCACGTCTTCATCAATTAGACCACCAAGCACAACCATGCCGCCATCATCAGCCATAACCGTGGTTTTAATGGCACGTTTATTAATAGATATATCCACCGAAGTAGTACCACTCACGCCAGATACTTCTTGCTCAATGGTTAACTGTACAGCTGAACCATCATTTATTTGTGGCGTTACTTTAAGTTTTACACCCACCTCTTGACGCTCAACAGTTTGAAATGGATTAGAGTTATTAGAACCCGTTTGCGAGCCAGTAATGATCGGCACTTCTTGACCGACAATCATCGATGCTTCTTCGTTATCCATGGTGGTAACCGAAGGCGTAGCAAGAATATTTGAGTTAGTATCAGTAGAGACTGCTTGAATGATCGCGCCCCAATCGTTTTTAACAATCCCCATAGCCAATCCATTGATGCCCCCTAACAACGCACCTAACGGGCCAAGATCACCTTCTACAGTTTTCTTAATAGGAGTAACTACTGCATTGTCAGTGCCTACAACGCTATCAGTAATTGTTTTATCACGAGCTTGCTGAGCAGCTACAGCTAAAGAACCAACAGGAACGGTTGTGCCGTTATTAAACTGCATCATACCGCCTTGCTCTGAAATCCATTGCAGACCAAAGTTAATCCCATCAGCTTCCATTACTTCAACAATGATTGCTTCAACGAGTACTTGGGCACGGCGAATATCAAGCCGTTCAATCACTGACTCCAATGAACGCATAGTGTCAGGTTGAGCAGTAATGACCAATGAGTTTGAATCTGGGTGAGCTTCGATACTGGTTTCGTTTTGGTTGCGGCTACGGGTTTTAGTTGCCCCACCTTGACCTTCTTCACCAAGCGTTTTGCTAACCCCTTGCAACACTTTCACTAAATCTTCAGCGCTAGCGTAATTAAGGTAAATTACTTTAGTGTTGCCTTGGCTTTGTAACTCACCGTCGAGGCGTTTAATTAATTCAATAGCACGCGTTCTTGCTTGGCCTTCGCCACTAACAATCACGCTATTAGTACGGCCATCTGCAACGACTTTAGGGATCAAAAATTCGGGGATACTGCCTTTACCGCTATCTTTGTAAATATTATCAACCACAGATACCACATCATCAGCGGTGGCAAAATTTAGCTTTACAATATCAACCCGCTTATCACCGGCTTGGTCAACTGAGCGAATAATTTCAACAAGTCGGTTTACTGAGGCAGCATGACCGGTCAACATCATGACGTTTGCTGCGTTGAAGTTGGCAACATGACCGCCATCTTTTTGGTCGCTAAACTGACGCACTAATGGACCTAGTTCTTGTACGCTAACATTTTTTACACGTACGACACGAGTGATCATCATATCACCGCGCGCTTGGTCGTCTTCAGTGACTAACGGTACGTTTGATTTTTTAGCATCAGAGCTTTTTTCAATCTTTAATATGCCGTTATCCATTTCAACAGCTGAATAACCGTAAACTTCTAGCACATTTAAAAAGAATTGATAATAAAGTGCTTCGTCCATCAATTCATAGCTGCGTACGTTTACTTTACCACGTACGTTCGGGTCGATAATGACGGTCTTATTCAGATTTTTACCAACGATATTAATAAACTCGTTGATATCGGTCCCTTTAAAGTTTGCAGCATACTCAACGGCAGACACCGATAGAGATAAGCTAGCCACAAAAAAAAGTGTTGCGTACTTAGCTAACCCTTTTCTGATTTTTTTGAGGTGTAGCGCGTGAACCATTATATTAAAACTCCAAAGCTAAGTTATTGCAGGCTAAATTGCACATCAATCTGCTCGCCATCACGGTCAATTGTAATGTTCGCATCGGTACTATTACGCAGCTCATTAATGGCTGACATGGCCTGTTTTAAATCTGTTAATTGATAGCCGTTAATCGATACAGCCAAATCGTTATTTTGTAACCCCATCTGCGTAAATAATGCAGGGTCTTTACCTGGGCTTAAACGGTAGCCAATAAGCTCACCATCCTTCATAGCCTGAGATACTCGAATATAGTCAAATAGTTTACCGGGATCTTTTAACAATTCTTCTCGGGTCTCTATAATTGCTTCTTTTACTTCTTGATTTGCTGTTACATCAATCTGACGGTCACTGTCCATTTGCGGACCTTCATCGAGTTCAGGTTCATCACTTTCACGTTCGGCAAGTACTGGCATTGATACTGTTTTGGTAAAATCCACGCCATCAAGCATTAACGTTTCAAAACGGCCACTGACATCTAAAATTACTCGATCAGGTAATACTTGAGCAAGCTTAGCGCGAGTGCCTTGTACAACATCATCTACTAAATAAGTTGATTGTTGGCCTTGAGACTCAATAATTGCCAAGCCTGTTTGATCATTGCCGCTGACCGCAACAATACCGGTTAAATTAATGCTTAATCGAGTTTCTGGCGCATTGTTAATGACTTGAGTTTGTTTGCTTGCTGGTTTTTTAGGCGCTGCGTCGGCTTTACCAAACAAGTTTTGTGCTAAAATTGATTGCGTATTAACCCGTTCAGGTTTACCTGTAACGCTATTAATATAGCTTGGAGAAAGGCTCGAATTAACCGGGGCTGGCCATGTTAGCCAAAATAGTTTCGCTGCTAAAAAGGCAATGTAAACAACGGCTAAAAGCGTTATCGCCCAACTCAATTTAGCGTGGGGTAATTTACTTACTAAATGTTTTAGCTGCTGTAATCGCTGTTCCATAAATGACGTTTCTTATTTTAATTTGCTGTTTCATCGCTGGCCTATAGTACCTTTTCATTTTTCATTCAACAAGCGCACTAATATTAAACTTTGTAAACAAGGTAAATTAACGTTCAAGCTGAGTGTAAAAAACTTCGACTATTTCTTTGTTGGTAAGTTTCATGCTAAATTTTACCTTACAGAGCCGCGCTTTTAATTGAGTATAATTGTGTCAAAAAGTAACACCCGTAATACCACGTCAAAAGATGAAACTATTAGTATCCGTTTAGACAAATGGTTGTGGGCTGCACGCTTTTATAAAACCCGCGCCATCGCACGGGACATGGTGCAAGGTGGCAAAGTACATTATAATGGCCAGCGCACTAAACCTAGTAAAATAGTCGAACTAGATGCCGTGATCAAACTTGCTCAAGGAGTTGACGAAAAAGTTATCACTGTACTTAAATTGCTTGATAAACGCTTAAGTGCCCCCATTGCTCAAACCTTGTATCACGAATCTGATGCAAGTATCGAAAAACGCGAAGCCAATAGCATCGCGCGCAAGAATAATAGCTTTTTTGCTCCTCATCCGGACCGTAAACCAGATAAAAAGCAAAGACGCGAACTTTTAAAAATGAAATCAAGTTAGGTAAAGCCACTCATGCAACAAGATCTACTTCATCGTTATACATTTGATCAACTAGACGTCCGCGGCGAACTCGTACAAATAGAGCAAGCTTATAATGAAATGATTGCCGATCACAATTACCCCGTGCAAGTGCAAGCTTTATTGGGCGAGTTACTAGTCGCAACCTGCCTACTTACAGCTACATTAAAGTTTGAAGGTGATATAGCAGTACAACTGCAAGGTGATGGCCCGGTAAAATATGCGGTTATCAACGGTGATCATCAACAAAATATGCGCGGTATTGCCCGCCTGCAAGGTGAAGTAACAGGCTCAACCATCCAGGAACTAATCGGTAACGGTGTGATGGTACTGACAATCACCCCAACTAAAGGTGAACGTTATCAAGGTATAGTTCCGCTTGAGCATGACACGTTAGCAGCATGTCTTGAAGCCTACTTTGCACAATCAGAGCAACTACAAACACGTCTATGGTTTGCAACTGATACAACACAAGGTCATGCTAAAGCTGCTGGTTTACTACTACAGGTGTTACCTGTAAATAAAGAAAAGTCGATTACTGACTTTACTCACCTTGAAGCACTTAGCAATACGATTAAAGCTGAAGAGTTGTTAGAGCTTGATGCTGCCACTGTGCTTACTCGACTTTATCATGAAGACAATCCTCGTGTTTACGAGCCGCAAGCAATCCAGTTTAAATGTGGTTGTAGTAGAGAAAAAACCATTACTGCGCTCGTTAATATAGGTCAACAAGCTTTATTAGATGACGTTATTGAAAATGGTGAGGTAAAAATTAGCTGCCATTATTGCTTAAAAGATTACGTTTTTAATGAACAAGATGTGAAAAGTATTTTCAACTAATCTCATTGTTCAAAAAACCAACAAAATTCAAACCGCATTTATTGCGGTTTTTTTATGCCAAAAATTGATACCGGTGTCATGAATTGTATTACTTTTATGACACCGGTATCATTGAAATTATTCATGTTTTTTACTAAATATATGTGTTTTTAGGCCTTTGATAAGCTCGAATATCCCTAATCCATCTGTTACTATAATTACAGCTTAAAGGGAAACAAGAACCCCAGAGCTATCCCGTTCAATCTCACACAATTTAGGTATAAACATGACTTCAAGCGCTACTCGTTTTGTCGATCTAACTGCAGCTGAACTTGTCGAACACGCGATCCGTCGTGGCGAAGGGACTTTAGCCGCCAATGGAGCTTTTGTTGCTAACACTGGTCGTCGTACTGGTCGTTCACCACAAGATCGCTTTATTGTTCAAGAATCAAGTACTGAAAATGAAATCCAATGGGGTAATGTAAATCGCCCTTTCGATGCAGATAAATTTTACGCTTTATGGGCACGTGTAGAAGCACATGTGCAGAGCAACGACCACTTCATCTCTCACCTTGAAGTAGGCGCTGATCCTGAGCATTATTTACCTGTTGTTGTTACAACAGAAACTGCATGGCATCATATCTTTGCCAAAAATATGTTTATCGAACCTAAATCTTATAATGCATCTGATTTACCCCAATGGCAGGTAATGAATGTACCTTCATTTGTTTGTGACCCAGAACGTGATGGCACTAACAGTGATGGCACAGTAATTATCAACTTTGCACAACGTAAAGTATTGCTTGCAGGTATGCGTTATGCCGGTGAAATGAAAAAATCAATGTTCTCAGTGCAAAACTTCCTACTACCAGCAAAAGGCGTGCTACCAATGCACTGCTCAGCTAACGTAGGTGAAGCTGGCGATACAGCATTATTCTTTGGTCTATCTGGTACCGGTAAAACAACTTTATCCGCCGATCCAACTCGCTTTTTAATCGGTGATGACGAACACGGCTGGGCACCTGGCAGTGTATTCAACATCGAAGGTGGTTGTTATGCTAAGTGTATCGACCTTTCACAAAAGAATGAGCCTGTTATCTGGGATGCAATCCGCTTTGGAACTATCCTAGAGAACGTTGTCCTTGATGACAAAGGCGTTCCTGATTTTCATGATACCAGCCTAACGCAAAATAGCCGCGCAGCTTACCCGCTTGAACACGTTGAAAAACGCAAAGTAGAGAACCGCGCAGGCGAGCCAAAAGCAGTGGTATTCTTAACCTGTGATGTAAGCGGCGTATTACCTCCAGTATCAATCCTTAGCGAAGAAGCGGCAGCGTTTCATTTCCTAAGCGGTTACACAGCAAAAGTTGGCTCTACTGAAATTGGCTCTACCAGCGATATCGAATCAACATTCTCAACCTGTTTTGGTGCACCATTCTTCCCACGTCCAGCGGGTGTATACGCGGAGCTTCTAATGAAGCGTGTACGTGAATTTGGCGCCAAGGTATACCTAGTTAACACTGGTTGGACTGGCGGTCCTTACGGTATTGGTAAGCGTTTTGATATTCCAACAACACGAGCTGTTGTGGATGCAATCGTATCTGGAAAATTAGCCGGTGTAGAAACCCAACACATTGACGTGCTAAACCTATACGTACCAGTTGCAGTGCCAGGCGTAGATAGCAAGCTTCTTAACCCAATCAATACCTGGGAAGACAAAGCTAAATACGCAGAGTATGCGGCTAAGCTAGCATCTGATTTCACAGAAAATTTTGCTAAATACGACGTATCTGACGAAATTAAAAACGCAGGCCCTAAAGTTTAATAATCACCTTTAGCCTGATAATTAAAACGCCAACCTTGAGTTGGCGTTTTT
>NZ_JACJFH010000079.1:0-24095 GCF_014164495.1 Pseudoalteromonas sp. SG41-5
ATGGGCTACAAATGAGCACTTTGAAGAGCATAAGTTAGCGCCACATTTTAAAACGTTTGGTGAACAGGCTGGTGCTCTACTTACTCACAGTAATATTGATGTGTATAAAACGATTGGTTAATAATATACCCAAACCACCTCAAGATGCAGAATTCAGCGTTTCACAGGTGCTTAATATCAAGGGGTTACTTTGCAAGAATGGCCGTCCCTTTTAAGAAGTAACAACGCTGAGAGTAAGTGCCTGTGAAACGCCCAAAGGGTTGGTTTAAAAGCGATTTATACTGCGTTATTGATTTTAACAATAGAACCACTATTATTTGCAATCAATGCCTTGCCTAAATCGCTTTTAATTCCAACTGAAACTCGCATCTTGAGGTGGTTTGGGTATATAGGGGCAGTGTTTAAAGCCACGTATTTTATATCGAGCTTAGCATGTTAAGCATGGCTTTAATCACGCCTTAGCAGGTGACAATGAGTGAGCCTTGATAACTTACCTAATGTATTGACCTGCGTTTTTGGGTATATAAAGTTATGCCATGGTATTTTTCATCGCACACTGATTATATCCGCTTTCTTTGTGTTTATGGCATCGGTGGTCAGTTTTACTTTCATGCAATAATTTTTTAAGTTTTTTGACTGTCGATACTAAATCAAGGAGTCAGTTTATTTATTGTCCAAGATTTAATTTCGGCTTGTATTATATCTAACTCGCCTTAGCGTATTTGACTAGTAATCAAAAAAGACCCTATGGATACTGTGAGACTGTTAAATAAAAGTAACAAACCTTAACGTTTTACACACACATCAAAAGGTCGAATATGCACACAATAAATAAAAAAGCATTATCAATTGCCGTAGCATTGGCTTGCTCATTCCCGTTACATGCCCAACAAGCTGCTACGAATAATCCAACGAATACGAATGAAAGCAACACTGCGCAAAAACAAAGTACCTCCTTAGAGGTTATCTCTGTAACAGCAACCAAACGTAAAACAAAGTTAATGGAAACCCCTGTTGCTATTACAGCATTAACGGAGGCTGAGCTCAGGCAAAATGGCGTAAATAGTGTTAAAGATATTGCTAATCTAGTGCCAGGGTTAGATATCTCCACAGCGACGGATCAAGCTGCGCCGGTTATTTCAATGCGAGGTGTACGCTCTACCAATATTACTGAGCTTGGCGACCCTGCTGTTGGCGTTCACCTTGACGGTATTTATTCGCCAAGAATGCAAGGAGCGCTAGCTCTGATGTATGACATTGAACGAGTTGAGGCATTAAGGGGGCCACAAGGCACATTATTTGGTCGAAACTCTACAGTTGGTAGCATTAATGTTATTTCAGCAAAGCCTGAATTCACTCATTTATATGGCAATGTGAACGTTGAAGCAGGAAAATACAACAGCAAAAATATTGATGGCGTAATTAATATTCCAATTAATGACGAATTTGCAGTACGGTTTTCTGGCAAAGGATTAAAACGAGATTCTTACCTTGAGGGTTACTACGATCCTAACCAATACGACTCAAGACGATTAAGCGACGATATACTCAATGCTCCTGTTATCTCAGAGGATTCTTATCAAGGTATTGGTCAAACAGTCACGCAGAGAGAAAACTGGTGGATAGATGGTGCAGGCACAAATCCAGAGGCACAAAAAGTTCGCCAATTAACCCCCGCAGAAAAAGACGACTTTTATAACAATGCTAATGAATACTCTTTTAGAATTAGTACGCTTTGGGAGCCGTTAGATGGTGGCTTTTCAAATCATACCGTTTTTCAAAAGTACGTTAATAACAGCAATAACAATCTCGATTTAGTTAACTGCGATAAAATTCGTGGTAGAAGTGAAGAGCTGGGCGGCGATTGCACAAACTTTTTACCCAGTGATAATACATATCAAGCTGTTGTGAATGTGCCTGGTAAGCTTAATTTAGATATCACCTATCTTAGAAATACCCTTAACTACGATATAAATGATGAATATTCGCTTGTGTGGCTACTTGGCTATGAGGATATGGAACGCTCTTCAGCACAAGATAGCGAAGTCGGCCTCGATCCTTGGGATGGGGCAACGTACTTTTTAGATGGCACTGGTGCTGAATCTTTTTCTACAGAAGTGCAATTACAATCTGACGAATACGGCGATTTTATTTGGATTGTTGGTGCTAACTATTTCCACGAAAAAACCACGACCTTAGGTTATTACGATAACCCAATGGACGATAAAGCCTTTTGGGATCAACCTGATCGCTCTACAGACGCATTCGCTTTGTTTGGCCAAGGTACATACGATTTAACTGAAAAATTACATCTAACACTTGGTTATCGTTTTAGTGATGAAACGAAAGAAGATAAAGGGGGTAAAACATATCGCTGCTCTAATGCCGATGGCTGCGCCGTAGGTTGGTTAAATAGAACGGATCTAAATAACTTACCAGTTGATTACTACCAAGATCCTTCAATTTATGCGTCATACTTTGCAAACGATAATAAAGGAAGTTGGCAGCATCATGACTTTCGTGTTGGTTTAGACTACGACATTTCACCTGAAACGATGGTTTATACCTACCTTGCCAGTGGTTTTAAAGCTGGTGGAATTGGTGATGTATATGAAGTCGTAAATGATAGAACCGGTGACGTAACACGCTTTGAAACTAAGTTCGATCCAGAAGAAGTACTTACATGGGAGCTTGGCGCTAAATCGAGCTTTTTTGATAATTCATTAAACTTGAAAGCCGCATTTTTCTACACAGATTACACCGACATGCAATACGCATCAGTGGGCTCAATCGGTAATGTAGAACGTTTATCTGTGGTAGAAGATGAAGATGGCTCTCCCGTTTTAGATAGCAATGGCGAGCCGGTACTTGATTTTCAAAACAAGCCTGTGATTGCTTATTACACACAAAATGTTCCTAGTTCAACAATCAAAGGTATTGAGCTTGAGTTTGATTGGAAGCCATACCCAAGCGGGCGTATCACCGGTTATGTAACCTGGACCGATGCCAAAGTGACGGACGATTGGAATACTAAGTGGGATTATGATGCTGAGTATCTTTTTGATATTTCTTATGAGGAATCAAAAAATCCTGAAAATACACTGCTATCAACCAACCTTAAAGGTAATAACTTAGCGATGACGCCTAAGTTCACGGCGAACATCAGCTACACACATACGTTTGATTTAGGTGAATATGGTTTTATTCATAGCTGGCTTAATGCGAGCTGGAAAGATGAGTCGTACTCAACAGTATGGAATGTTGATAAACATTTAGATGATATGGACTTTAGCGTGTCGGACGAGGCGACAAAATACATTGACGATAGCCGAGATGCATTTGCAGTCTATAACGCGTCAATTAAATATGAGCCGCAAGGACAAAGCTGGTACGCAGAAGTATTCGTTAATAATGCCTCTGATGAAACTATTCAATATTGGAATAATACTAGCAAAGGAATTCCAAAAGGCAGCTTTGGCATGCCAAGGTATTACGGTGTAAGAGCTGGTTTTTCATTCTAGATAACCTAACCACAATTAAACTTCCCACAGTCAATATACCACTGTGGGAGGTGTACAATTTAAATAAGGATCAATAATGAAAACTAAGCTTATTAGCTCGTTAGTTGCAGGTTGTGTGTTTATCTCACCTTTTACATATGCCAATTATTTTAAAGATAATTTTTCATGGGGTTACGATAATGCTATTTGGAATGCGCGAAGTGGCGACAATGGCTCGCCTTTTGGCTGTGAATTTTCCCCTGCAATGATTAACCCAAGCCAACAGGGGATCACGCTTTCATTATCACAAGGCGCATGTGCTGAGCTGCAAAGTAATAATTTCTATGGCTTTGGCAAGGTGCAAGGCAGTGTTAAGTCAGGGAATACGCAAGGCACTGTGTCTTCCATTTTTACTTACACATCGTGGTGGGATTCACCCGGCAGAGCATGGCAAGAGATAGATATTGAGCTTTTACCCTCCCTTGGGAACGTTGTTCATACCAATGTGATTTATCAGCCGCAAGGTGGCACTTATCAAAGCTGGGAAAAGGACATCGACTTAAGTCAGTTTGGGCTTGATTACAGAGAAAACTTATTAACTATTGGCTTTGATTGGTCTAGCAACTCGATTCGTTGGTACCTTTACGACGCTCAAGGAAATGAGCAAACATTAAGAGTGCTCAACAAAGACAATGGCGATGGTCATTTAGCTGAAAATGAAATTCCCGCGTATGCATGGCCGATGGATAATACAAAAATAATGATTAACCAATGGAATGGTGATAACTCAACCGAAGGCTATTACTTCCCTGGTCAATACTATGGCAGCCCTTCATGGGCATATTATGATTTTATTGAATATATTCCACACTAAATTAATCAGTCCATATTTTATAAAACAGTATTTAATCTCGAAGGTTTTAAATGTCGAAAATAAAACACCCTAAATTATTACTTTGCTTATTGCCTGTTTTTGGCATGTTCAACTGTCAAAATGTATTGAGTGCAGACAATCAGCAAGTTAACTGGCCTTATGTGAATACGCAACTTAAGCGTGATCCAGCCGTTGAAAAACAGATTGATAAACTGCTCGCAACAATGACTTTAGAGCAAAAAGTTGCGCAAATGATCCAGCCAGAAATTGGTTATTTAAGTGTAGAGCAAATGAAAAAGTATGGATTTGGCTCTTATCTAAATGGCGGAAATACTGCGCCTTACGGAAATAAACGAGCGGATCAAGCTACTTGGTTAAAATACGCAGATGAAATGTACCTAGCCTCTATGGATTCGACCATAGATGGTATTGCGATCCCGACAGTATGGGGAACCGATGCCATGCATGGGCATAGTAATGTGTATGGCGCTACGTTATTTCCGCACAATATTGGCTTAGGAGCTGCCCATGATGCTGATTTAATTAAACGCATAGGCCAAGCAACAGCAAAGGAAGTATCTGCTACAGGGATTGAATGGAGTTTTGCGCCTACTGTTGCTGTAGTTAGAGATGATCGCTGGGGCAGAACTTATGAAAGTTACTCAGAAGACCCTGAATTAGTTAGGTTGTATGCAGGTAGTATGGTTACCGGTATTCAAGGTGACATAGGCGCTGACTTTTTAAAAGGCAGTAACCGTATTGCCACCGCTAAGCACTTTGTGGGTGATGGTGGCACTGAGCGAGGCGTTGATCGCGGAAATACGCTTATCGATGAAAAAGGATTAAGAGATATTCACAGCGCAGGTTATTTTTCGGCTATTAATGAAGGTGTGCAATCAGTGATGGCATCATTTAATAGTTGGAATGGCAAACGTGTACATGGTGATAAACATTTATTAACGGATGTACTTAAAAACCAACTTGGTTTTGATGGGTTTGTAGTCAGTGATTGGAATGCTCACAAGTTTGTAGAAGGCTGCGATTTAGAGCAATGTGCGCAAGCAATTAACGCGGGCGTTGATGTGATCATGGTGCCAGAGCATTTTGAAGCGTTTTATCATAATACTGTTAAGCAAGTGAAAGACGGTGTAATCGCAGAATCAAGAATTAACGATGCCGTTAGGCGCTTTTTAAGGGCTAAAATCCGCTGGGGTGTGTTTTCGAAGAGCAAACCATCAGCGCGACCTGAATCACAACACCCGCAGTGGTTAGGTGCTAATGAGCATCGCATTTTGGCAAGAGAAGCGGTTCGTAAGTCACTCGTTCTGTTAAAAAACAACGAAAACGTGCTGCCAATCAAAGCGAGTAGCCGCATCTTAGTTGCCGGCAAAGGCGCGAATGCAATTAATATGCAAGCGGGTGGCTGGAGCGTTTCTTGGCAGGGCACAGACAATACCAATAGTGACTTTCCAAATGCGACCTCTATTTATGCGGGTTTACAGTCGCAAGTAACAAAAGCGGGTGGTGAGATCACTTTGAGCGAGTCTGGTGAGTATAAAACCAAGCCAGATGTAGCCATTGTTGTTATTGGTGAAGAACCTTATGCAGAATGGTTTGGTGATATAGAAATGCTTGAGTTTCAGCATGAAACCAAACACGCACTTGCACTGTTGAAAAAGCTTAAGGCAGACAATATTCCGGTAGTAACGGTATTCTTAAGCGGCCGCCCGTTGTGGGTTAATAAAGAGCTCAATGCATCGGATGCCTTTGTTGCTGCTTGGCTACCAGGCTCTGAAGGTGAGGGCGTTGCAGATGTACTATTAACTAATAGCGAAGGTAAAGCCCAGTTTGATTTCAGCGGTAAGTTGAGTTTTTCATGGCCTAAATATGATGACCAATTTACGTTAAACTTAAACGATGCTGACTATGACCCATTATTTGCTTATGGCTATGGCTTAACTTATCAGGACAAAATAAATGTGCCTGTTTTGAGTGAGAAAACCAGCCCTAAAAAAATGGTTAATAGTGACTCACATCCCCTGTTTGTAAGAAACTTAGCCAAAAATATGACTTGGCAACTGGCAGATACAAGCACAGAAAAGGTGTTAGCCAGCGGTGCATCAGCAACCAGTGGCGATAAACAAAGTTTACTTATGCAATCAGTCAATTTATCTTATCAAGAAGATGGCCGTGGCTTTAATTGGCGCGCACAAGCCGCTGTTAGCTTGAGTTACCTAGAGCCTAAACAGCTAGATAGTAAATTTAGTGCAGGTTACCTTGAATTAAAAATGCGCATAGATAAAGCTCCTGAACAAGGAGCAAACTTGCAAGTCATGTGTAGCGAAAATCATTGCTTAAGGAATATTGATTTTTCATCGTTTTCACAATTAATGACAGACAAAAGTTGGCATACTCTAGCAATCCCTTTGCACTGTGGTGATAGCGGACTTGCTGAGCAAAAAATAACAGACGCGCTGCGCATTACTAGTCAAAATTTAAGTTTAGCAATTGCTGATGTGGCGTTGACTATAAAACCGAGTAATGACTCATTATCATTAACGTGTGCAAAGTAATACCCATGGCTGTTGATTAACGTTTATTAATCAACAGCCTATAACATTGGATTTAATAATGTGAATAGTAATAACCCTAGAAGTCAGTTGTTCTGGTTATTCCAAAGTTGTGGTTGGATTGTCTATGCAATGCTGACCGAATTAATGATAAAAATACCAAGCGAAGAGCCATGGACAATACATATACCGCATTTAATTATTGATGTAGCGTGTGGCTTTTTGATCACTTTAACGTTAAGACGATTTTACAACTGTTTTAGTCAGCAAGAGCTCAAAGTTAAAGTCGCGTTACGTATTATGCTGCTTCTAATTGCAACATTACTCTGGACGCAAATTAAATGGATTTCCTTGCAGTGGTTATATGGTAACTGGTGGCTTTCAATGTCATGGTTTGACTTTGGTACATGGACGTCAGCCTCGTTAACCATGCTTTCAACATGGACTGCCTTTTATTACGGGATTAAAATTTATTTAGATAATCTTGAGCAAACTCAAAAGGCCGCAGAAGCTACCCATTTAGCGAAAGAGTCACAGCTAAAAATGCTTCGATATCAGCTTAACCCGCATTTTATGTTCAATAGTATTAACGCCATTTGCACGTTAATATTGAAAAAAGAAAGCTTGCAGGCAGTAAACATGCTTGAAAAACTATGTGACTTATTGCGCCATAGTTTATATACCGACCCACTTGAAAAAGTAGCTATCAAAGAAGAAATCGCAATGTTAAGAACCTACTTAGATATAGAGCAATGCCGATTTGCTGACAAGCTAGAGGTTAATATTAGCGTTGATGAACCATGCAACGATTTATTAATACCTTCTTTATTAATTCAACCATTGGTAGAAAACGCGTTAAAACATGGTATGCGAGCAGATCAAAAAATGGTGATCACAATTAATGTTGAAAAAACAAAATCCGCATTGCTCATTAAAGTTGCTGATACTGGTAAAGGCTTTGATGATAATAAAAAAACCAAAAGAGGCATCGGCTTGGCTAATTGTGAGCAACGCTTAAAATTAATATATGGTAATAGTCACCGAATTGAAAAAGGCAATGCGACTACCGGTGGTGCGTGGTTTTGTATCTCTCTTCCAATTAATGGTTTGCAATCATGATTCAATTAAAAACGTTACTCGTTGATGACGAATACAGTGCTATTGAAGGTTTGCGTATTCGCTTAGAAGCCTTTGCTGAAATTGAAGTGATTGGCAGTGCACAAAGTGTTGATGAAGCAATTAAAGTACTTAACGAATATGATGTAGATTTAGTGTTTCTAGATATAGAAATGCCAACAAAGTCAGGTTTTGAATTAATTAAACATTTTCAACCAGAGAGCTGCCCTGCGGTTATCTTTGTTACGGCATTTCATCAACATGCTGTTAAAGCTTTTGAGGTGAGGGCGCTGGATTATTTACTTAAGCCCGTTAAGTTAGCTCGCCTTGCAGAAGCCATTGAAAGAGTTATTAAAACCCAAAAGCTAAACAGAAAAACCGAACTTATTGAAGTGCACCAATCGCTGGTGATCAATGAATCGCAACCACTTGAAGTGGCGGGTAATTCTGACTATAAGTTTGAAGCTGAGAATTTAGTTATTCAAGATGCTAAAAACCCAATTCAAATTATTCCGTTTAAAGATATTTTATGGATTGATGCGGCGGGGGATTATATGTGTGTACACACACCTGCTGAAACACACGTAATGCGTGCGCG
The DNA here is from genome assembly GCF_014164495.1 of Pseudoalteromonas sp. SG41-5. Taxonomy (NCBI): domain Bacteria; kingdom Pseudomonadati; phylum Pseudomonadota; class Gammaproteobacteria; order Alteromonadales; family Pseudoalteromonadaceae; genus Pseudoalteromonas; species Pseudoalteromonas sp. SG41-5. The sequence continues at coordinate 8,659 of NZ_JACJFH010000079.1, forward strand.
TTTAAAAGAGCTTGAAAAAAACACCTTGCCTGAAGATTTCCTGCGAATACATAAATCAACGATTGTGAATTTAAGCCATATAAAGCAACTTAACCCACTTAGAAACTCTGAATACACGGCTGTATTACAAAGTGGTAAAACACTTAAAGTCAGTCGTACCTATAGTAAAAATTTAAAGAGTTTGTTCAAATAATAAATATTGAGAGTAGTAAACTATAACTGCAACAGTTTGTATAATAGGCATTTGTTACGCTATCTCAGGTCATAAATTATAAGGACTTTAAATTTCTATGGCAAAACCTCAGCTTTTTTGGATTATTTTAATATTATTGATTACCTGTTTTCTGTCTCTCGGGCTTTTTATTTGGTATGTTAGTTTTGTTCCTGCATTCATCTCCAATGCTAATTTCAATTTTATTTTAAAATGGGTTTTACCCTCGCTGACAGTGCTGACGATTGGTTACTTTTTTAGTCAGTATAAGAATTTTGCTCAAGTGAAGGAAAGCTTAGATAAGCATTTTATTGCTGAGGGACGTTTAGTTAAGTATTTTACGCTGCTTTTTAGTCCCGTGTTTATTTACTTTTACTTTTGGACATTCATTAATATCCCAATACAGTTATGGGCAAATTATCAATTGGCTGAGTATTGGTCGCAAGAATATTTATTAGTTGAGGCAACAACATGTAGTAGTGACTATGAGCCGCACTGCGTAGAATTAAAGTTTTCCGATTTAGCAAGTGAAGAAACACATTCAATAAGATGGTATTTAGATAAAGCTGAATTATTAACGCTCAAGAATAAAAGAGTAAATCTGGTCGGTGAAAAAAGTTATTTTGGTTATATTATCAATACAATACAGTGGTGATCAAAGCTTTAAAAGGCATTATTGTGATTTGTGGTGGTTATAAAAAGGCCTAAACTACCCCTGCCATTTTGCAGGGGTAGTATAAATTGGTTAACCGCGATTATGCTCGCGAGCGTAATCAATATTGGGCCCTTTAGGGACGATTTGCGTTGGGTTGATCATGGTATGACTAAAATAATAATGTCGTTTGATATGATAAAAATCAACGGTTTCTTTAACGCCAGCAACTTGATAAAGCTCACGTAAGTATTCACTCAGTGCCGGGTAATTTTCGATAGTACGCAGATTACATTTAAAATGCCCAACATACACACTGTCAAAGCGTATTAGCGTGGTAAATAATCGCCAATCTGCTTCGGTTAGGGTGTTGCCCACCAAATAGCGCTGCTTGAGTAAAATACTTTCGACTTTGTCTAATGCAGTGAATAAGTCATTAAATGCCTCTTCATAGGCTTTTTGAGTGGTCGCAAACCCAGTACGATACACGCCATTATTAATGTTGTTGTACACCAGCTCATTAATTGCATCGATTTCAGCGTGCAAGTTATTTGGGTAAAAGTCTAGTTTATTGCCAGTTAAATCATTGAAGGCGCTGTTAAACATGCGAATGATTTCAGCAGATTCATTACTGACTATTTTATTTTGCTGTTTATCCCAAAGCACAGGCACAGTTACTCTTCCGGAATAATCTGCTTTATTTTCGGTGTATATTTGATGCATAAATTGCTTATCAAAAAGTGCATCTCCAGTGCTGTGGTTGTTTTTATCAAACGTCCAACCGTTATCTAACATATCTGGGCTAACCACAGAGACATCAATATAGTCTTCAAGGCCTTTTAATTTTCTAAAAATCAAGGTGCGGTGCGCCCATGGGCAGGCTAATGAAACATATAAATGATAACGGCCTTTCTGTGCCTTAAAGCCCGCCTCACCAGTTGGGCCTGCGCTGCCATCTTTGGTTATCCAGTTACGTAATTGTGCAGACTCGCGTTTAAACTCACCATCGCTTTTATCGGTGTCGTACCATTTATCTTGCCATTTACCGTTGACTAGTAATCCCATAATTGACTCCTATATCGTGTTTTAAAAGCTACCAAATTTACCGCTTTGGTAATCACTAATTGCTTCTCGTAATTGAGCTTGCGTATTCATCACAAACGGGCCCATGTGAGCAATAGGTTCATTAAGCGGATCACCGGCTAAAATAAGTACCCCAGCGCCGCTTTGCGAGCTAAATTTAATATCACTACCGGACTCTAAAATAAGTAGGCTGCCAGCCATTACTGGACCACCTTGTTCGGTGTTGATAGAGCCGGTATGAATATAAATCATCACCTTGCTTTGTATCAGAGGTGGGTGGGCAAACTCAGTGCCTACAGGTAATGTTACATCTGCTAGCATGCCATTGGCTGCTAGTTCTTGTAGGCTTGAAACCTGAGTTTGCTGGTCAAATTGCCAACTGCCAGCCAGTGCTTTTAGTTCAACACCTTGACTATTTTTATGTTCAGGTGCAGGGTGCTCAGTAGTATCTTGATATTTCGGTGCTCTGAGCTTTTCAGTGCTTGGCATATTGAGCCAAATTTGAAAGCCATGCATCCCCTCAATCGCATCGGCAAGTGGCATTTCGCTATGGATAACGCCAAAGCCGGTACTCATCCATTGCACGTCACCTGCGCGAATAGCTTTTTTATTGCCCATTTGATCTTGGTGTTCAAAGCCGCCTTTAATAATGTAGGTAAAGGTTTCGATACCACGATGCGGGTGGGCAGGAAACCCACCCATAAAGTCACTGTGATCGTCGGATTTTAATTCGTCGATCATTAAAAAAGGATCTAAATGCTTACCATCAAAGCCTGGTATCCGGCTAATATTTACGCCATCACCATCTTGGGTTGCATGGCTATTGAGTTGCTTTATTACTTTCATTGCTTTGCTCCGAATCTTGTATGGTATTATTTAAACACAATAAAATTAAACAACCATGGGTATAAATAGCACTATTCATTCGTTTTAACAGAACGTTCTGATTTTTGTTTTTTCGTTAGGTTATCCGCTACAAAAGCCCCGCGATTGCCAGACTGATGTGCAGGTCCCACGGTGCTATCAACCATGGTTTGCTGTTCGGTGCTGGCATTAATTGCAGCGCCAAAAATAATAATATAGGCGCTGATATACAACCACATCAACATGATCACGACCCCGGCTAAAGAACCATAGGTCTCATTGTATGAAGCAAACTGTGACACATAATATGAAAACCCTAATGATGCGATGATCCAAAGCCCAGTAGCCATTACTGAACCAGTTGTAACCCAACGCCACTTTGCCGCTTTTCTATGGGGTGCATAACGATATACAAAAGCTAAAGCAAAATGAAAAGTCGCTGCTAGTAACAGCCAAGTGAGTAATTTGATCACCGTATCGATACTGTTTTCTAGACCAACAATATTAAGTGCGATAGGCAATATACCAATGATTAATAATGCGATTACGGCGACCAATATAGCGCCAATAGAGAATAGAAAGCGCACTAAAAGCGCTTTGAAAAACTGCCTTTTGGTTTGCTCATGGTAGGTAATATTGCAGGCTGTGATCAGTGCTTGGCAGCCCTTACTGCTACTCCATGTGGTTAATAACAACGTGCTTATTGCACTAACACTTAACACTTTTTGTGATTGTTGGGTAACTTCAGATACCTGTTGTAGAACGATTTCTCGGCTGCTTGGTGGCAATAAAGTAATAAACTTACTAATCTGTTCACTAACATCCGCCGTAGAGGCGAAATAAGCATACAGCGAAACACAGGCTGCCAGTGCTGGAAAAATAGCGAGTAATGCGTAAAAGGCGACACCAGCGGCAACAAAGGATAAGTTATCTTGCGACATACTTTGATATACCCGCTTGCTGATATCCCACCAGCCCAGCAAGGGGATCTCGGTTGGTTTATCTGCTGTGTAGCCACGTGGTTTATGTGCCATATTTTATTCCTTGCTGATGGTTATTAGTCACTATTTATTAGAAGTTAAGGTGCAAGGTGCTTGCCAGCTTAAGTTGGCGTTTAATTTGCTTCTACAGAATTAATGGTTTTATCAATAAAGAGCGCATGAGTTACATATGGAAATAATGAATAGTATTAATAATCAAATTATTAGCGCATTAAAAATACAAACAACGAGTACCAATGCGGATCCTTTAGCGCCAGTATCTTGGCACGGTATAAACTCACAAATTGCGCATTTTTTACAAAGTGCTTGGCAAATGTTACCTGCTCTCACTTTAGGTATAGCAGCAATAATCGTGTGCTATTTTTTAGCAAAGCCTGTGTCTTATTTATTAGTGAAACCTATTGGCTATGTAAGTGAAAGGCGGTTATTGCATGTTGTTGCTCGTCGCTTTATTAGTACTGTGATCATTTTGTTTGGAGTTTATTTATTTTTACGCTTAGCAGGCTTAAGTGAATTTGCCGTGGCGATAATGAGCGGAACTGGATTAGTCGGGCTAATCTTAGGTTTTGCATTTCGTGATATTGCAGAAAACTTTATATCGAGCATGCTATTAAGTGTGCAACGTCCTTTTCGTATTGATGATGTTATTGAAGTCGATGGCTGCTTAGGGGTAGTAAAAAAGGTCACTGCGCGGGCGACCACATTAGTTGATTTTGATGGTAATCATATTCAAATACCTAATGCGACTGTTTATAAAAATGTGATTAAAAACCTTACTGCTAATCCGAAAATGCGCGGTCACTATAAAATAGGCATAGGTTACGATAACGATATACGTAACACTCAGCAGTTAGCGCTGAGTTTAATGGATAAACAAGCTGCTGTGCTAAAAGATCCGGCTCCACAGGTGTTACTTGATGAATTAGGCTCAGCCACTATCAATCTCAGTATTTACTTTTGGGTTAATAGTGAGCAAAACAGCCCGGTTAAGGTAGCGTCGCAATTGATGCGTGAAATGGTTAATAGCTTTAACGCGCATGGTATTAGTATGCCTGATGATGCTCGTGAACGGATTATTTTAAATGCACCAAGTGAGCAAGCACAAAAGACTCCGGAACAACCCACTACGCAAGATCAAAAAGTCAAACCGATTGCGCATCTGGATGCTGGTATTGATGATGTGAGCAGTGATGCTGATGAAATTCGTGAACAAGCTGAGCGCTCTCGCGATCCTGAGCAAGGCAACAATATTATTTAACTTGCTCTTTAAATAATATACTTAGTTTAATAGCCGTGGGTTCGGCAATTTTATTTAGCAAAGACTGAGTTATCGCTCGAGGAGAAAGTTTTACTGAAGACAGTTCATGTATGGATTGGTTATGTTTTTACCATCAATCTACTGTTGTTTTGTTATTACTGTAGCTTATCTTCCTCTAGACGATTAATTACCACAAAGTGGTTCACTGTTTTTGTGGGCTGCTCGCCGATAGCGTATACTGTTGTGCTTGTAATTTTGACTTATCTATTTTGTGCTAACGGATCAGTTTAAATTTCGCCGTCTTCTTACTCCTTTCTAAAATGATATTAAATAAATGAATGATATAACAGTAGCAACTCATAACGGTAATTTTCATGCGGATGATGTGTTTAGTATCGCCGCACTTAGGCATATTCTTCCTACTTTTAAACTTATACGTACCCGTGATTTAGAATTAATCGCGCAAGCTGACATAGTGATTGATGTTGGCGGCGAATATGACCCAGCTGCTGGACGTTTTGATCATCACCAACGTGGCGGTGCCGGCGAGCGTGAAAATGGCATCCCATACTCATCATTTGGTTTAATTTGGCAAAAATATGGTTTAGAGCTGTGTCAGGGTGACCAAGATGTTGCGCATGCAGTTGATGCCGGTTTGGTATCGACCATTGATGCGATTGATTGCGGTCATGTTGAAGGTGTATCGAAAGGGATCAGTCTTAGCCAAACAATTTCAATGTTTAACCCAACATGGCAAGAGGAAAGTGACTTTGATCGTTGTTTTGATGAGGCGGTTGAATTTGCATCGCGTGTTTTAACACGTTTTATTGCAGCAGCCAGTGGCGGCATTAATGCTAAAGCAATCGTCGCTAAAGCGATTGATAACGCAGATGATGCAAGAGTGATTGTATTAGAGCAATATACGCCGTGGAAAAAAACCGTGCATGCTTTATCGCAAGAAGCGTTATACATGGTTTATCCATCGCATTCAGGCAAATGGATTTTGCAAACGGTGCCTGTTGAACCGGGTTCATTTGAAGACAGAAAGTCACTACCAAAAGCATGGGCTGGTTTATCAGATGCTGCATTTCAAGCGCAAACGGGCATTGATGACGCAATGTTTTGCCACAATGGCTTGTTTATCGCTGGCGCAGAATCATTTGCAAGTACCATGAAACTTGCTGCTATGGCGTTGCAAGACGAATAAAACGAAGTCACGGTTATTAAAAAGGGGGTAGCGCTGTACTGGCTTCCCCCCTTTTTGTATTAGTGCCTAAAGTTTTCTAGCAACGCTGGAATACCTGGCAGCATGCCCACCATGGCCATAACACTGGTCAATAATACAAACATAAACAGCGGAATGATCCAGCGACTCATATGGGTCAGCTCAGAGCTGCGCTCTTTACAGCCAATTAAGCCTAAGTTATCGAGCAGCATGGTCAGTGACCAGCCAAACGCTGGGTTTACTAACGTTGAAGCAAATACCACAATAGCTGCTGATTGCGTGGTTTTACCTTCGCGAGTCATTTCCATACCCGCCTCAAGCAGTGGGATAAATACACCCACTATTAACGCCACACACAGTACCGGTTGCCAAATGGCGAGATCCATTGGATAACCCCATATACCAGCAATTACACAAAAAAGTGCGGTTAAAATTGCACCAGCTGGAATAGGGCGCTTAGCAATCGCGGCAGGCACAATATACGTGCCCCATGATGAGGTGAAGTTAGACCCACCTAAAATAGAGCCAAAGGTTTGCCTAACTGATGCACTGAGCATAGTATCGTCAATGTTCATTTGCACTTTTTCAGTGCGTTTTGGGTAGCTGATCTTTTGGAATACTTGATGGCCTAAAAAGTCTGGCGACCACATGGCCACTGCCAGTATGGCAAAGGGCAATACGACTACAAAGCTTTCAAGAGTCGGCAAACCTAACATCCAACCGGTGTTTTCACCCCACCAATACATAGGGTTCATATTTGGTAACCCGGGGGCGGTTTTAAATTCAAACGGCGCACCTAAGGCAAAGGCCGTTAAACCACCAATAAGGCAGCTGAGCGGCACAGCTAACCAACGTTTTTTAAAATGTTCGAGTAGCGCGTACAGTAAAATAGTGGCCAAAATAACGATGAAGGCAATGTGGGTCATTTGAATTTGTTCAGCCCATGCAAACAGTTTCTTTACTTGCGATATAGTGCCTATGAATCCTAAGTAAAGTAATAATCCGCCGCACACCCCTTTACTGGTTAGTCGTGCCAACAAGCTGCCGCCTTTACTGATGGCAAGCAGTAACCCTAAGGCGCCAATGAGTAGCCCGAATGCCATTGGGTGTCCGCCTGCTGCAACAACAATGGGAATTAATGGAATGAGTGGTCCGTGGGTTCCCGCTAAGTTAGCAGTGGGTAAAATAAAACCTGAAAACAAGATGATAAAAATAGCCACTATGAGTAACTCATAGCGTACGTTTTCTAACACAAAGGCGTCACTTAAACCAAGCGGTGCGGCAAAGGTGGCGGCAATAGCGCCTACCATAACAACTTTACCAATTGTCCCTGCCATAGCGGGAATTGTGTCTTCAAATTCGAAGCGGTAATCCCGAAAAGGCAAGTTAGGACGCCAGCGCTTTGGCTGCATAATTTGCAGTTCATGCTCGAGATAATCGTCTCGACTGGCAAACTCAGAGCTTGGTTTATGAAGATTTTTATAGCTATCGGAAACGGTTTGAGTATCGCTTACCTGCTCAGCTTGGGATGACGTGTCATCTTTTGGCGTGGTTGTCATGAATTCTCCTGCAACATTGTTGCTAACTCAAAATAAAAAAAACAGCTTGTATAAAGCAATGAATATTGAATCGATAGAATAAAGTAGAGGTTTATCAATTACGATTAGGCAAAGGTCGAGCATGACGGATTAAAGTAGCTTGGCGCAGGTATAGCCAGCAGAGAAGAAAATATTCAAAAGTTAATTTCTATTGTTAATAATCAATACCTTATTTTCATATTTGTTGTTTATTGCTTTGAAAAAGCCAGTTATACGGCATGCATTAATGAATTACTGGGTGCTAAGTCTTTAGTCTAATGGCTAGGAGCTCACTCAAAGCTAAGCTCTGTTTTATTCTGTATAGCCGCCAGGGCGACTGTCTTGCATTAATAGATCTAGTTTTCTTTGTGCTTTTTTATAGTTATCTAAATCGATTACTTCAATCATTTCGCATTCGTCTCTTACCATTTCGGTGATAAGGCTAGGATAGTGGCGGCAATCTTCAGGGCGGTCTAAATAAATACTGCAGGTATATTTATTTGCGGCGAGGGGATTTATTTTTGGGGCTATTTCAAGAAAAGGGCATTGGCTTAGTTTTACTCCCGATTGTGGGTCGTGCCATATTTGGTTATTTTTAACGAACTCAAAGATTTCGGGGTTAAATATCTCCCATAGATCAATCTCTTCTTGCGTGGCGCTCAGATCGCCACCACCGTATTTAATACAGCATTTACCACATTGATTACATTCTTTCATGGTTCGCTAATTTGTAAGATGGACTAATTCTAGTGTAACACCGATTTTTTTAGTGCAGCTGTGTTTTTGCAGGGGTAATTTGTCAGATGCTATTTTATTTACAACAAGGTCAATTTTGTTCAATACATGGCTTATTGCAACAACAGATAATAAACGCCACTTTAAATAACCTAAGTATACGTTATGACTTTATCAGTGATCATCTCAATGGCACTATTTGCCTTGGCGGCGTCTATATCACCCGGGCCAGTTAACCTTGTTTCGTTAAGTAGTAGTGCGCGATATGGGGCAAAAAAAGGCTTAATATTTGTGACTGGTGCTACCTTTGGTTTCATTGCATTATTTTTGTTTATTGGTTTTAGTTTGCATTATCTCATTGCGCAATTAGCCTGGATCACTGGTGTATTACAGTGGCTCGGTATCGCTTTTTTACTTTATCTCAGTTATCAATTATTTATCGATGATGGCGGCCTCACAGCTGACGCTAAGCAAAATGCCCCTACCTTTATGACAGGTGTGATCATGCAATGGCTTAACCCTAAAGCGTGGTTGGCTTCTTTATCAGGCATTGCAGCATATAGTCCAGGGGCGCAAGGATTTGAACTGGTTACTTTTGCAAGTTTATATTTACCTATTTGTTGGTTATCACTTGGCTGTTGGGTTTGGCTAGGTATACGGCTCGGGCAGCATTTTCAAAGCCCAGCTAAAATGCGAGTGATGAATAAAATTCTTGCACTATTACTGGCTGGCAGCTGCTTTTTATTATTGATTTAGTGGTTTTAATTTACAGTGATAAAGTACGGCGATATTGCTCGGGAGTTGCCGCTACGCGTTGTTTAAAGACCCGCTGAAAATGCGCTTGATCACTAAAACCTGCACTGTGAGCGATACTTGCTATTGGCTGGCCTTGTTTTAGTGCTTGCTGACCTAATTGAATACGACGATTTAACCGATAAGCGTGCGGAGTCATATTAAAATGACGTTTAAAAGCGCGCACTAAATAACTGCTGCTAAAGCCAAAAAGTTTACTGATTGTGTTAATTGATTGGTCTTCAAAACAGTGCTCATTCAGGTAGTTCGCTACTTGATATAGCTTATTTTCAGGTAATAACGTTTGCTCGTGTAATGGCTCAACGCAATCAAGGTACGTAAATAATTGTACGAAGTAACTACTTAGCAACGTGCGCTTTTGTGCTGCGGTAAACGTATTTGTCATTAGGTTTTGGCACAAGATAACAAAGTCCTGATAAAGCTGTGGTAGTAGCACTGTATCCAAGCGACTTCCTTGCCAGTTTTGTTGCTTTGTGACGCCAGACTCGAACAATAACGCTGCTAACCAATTTTTATCTATATGCATCATGTAATAAGCCCACGCTGAGTTTTGCTTTGGATTACAGGCGTGAACTTCATCAGGGTTCATTAATACTAAATTACCATGTGTTACTTGATGTAGACGATCTTCACAAATGAATTCACTTTGCCCCGCTAAAATTGCGCCAATTGACCATTGCTGGTGGGAGTGGGGAGCATAAGTGACTTTGCGGCCATCTAATACTTGGCGCAGCTCGACAAATGGTAATTCGGGGTCGCGCCAAAAAATAGGGTGTGTTGTTGGGAGCATACTATTTTCCACAATTGAAAACCTATTTCCAGTATACCCCTAGTTGTAGTGTATAAATCTACCCTCAGACTAACTTATTCACCAAAAAAATCAGTGAGTAACTGCGTCACTTAGCTGCATGCAATTGTGTGCTGAGCGGGTGTGTTTTTTTAGGTATCACTATTGGTCTGTTTGCACCCGTTAGAGCATAACGCAGATACTTAATTTTGGTATTTCCAGTACGGCGGGTTGCCATAAACTTCACTAAAGTAATCAATACATACTCGAACATTTAACGGTGGCTGTCGTGTATTAGGGTAAATTGCAGTAATGTTTTGTGGTCCCGTTTTGATTGTTGGCGCAAATTCACTTAAGAGTGAAACAAGAGTGCCTGTTTTTAAGCTTTCACCAATTAACCAATCAGGGAATAATACAATTCCCATGTCGTTCAAAGCCCCGATAAACAGTGTTTCAGCGTTGTTAGATACTAAAGTCGGTATTACACTTTGCTGCTGCCATGACGAATTAATTTTGAATAACCAACGATTTTGCCCCGATGAACCGCGATAAATTAAGCCCTGATGCTGACTAAGATCAGCCGGTACTTTTGGTGTGCCATATTTTTTCAGATAAGCAGGGGATGCGGCTAAATGATAAGTTTGCAGTCCTAATGTTTTAGCATGTAACGATGAATCTGCAAGAGATCCGATACGAAAAATCACGTCAGCGGCATCAATATGGGGATCGATAAAATCATCGGTTTGAGTCAACTCTACTTGAATTTTCGGATAGCGATTTAAAAACTCACCAAGCCAAGGCGCTATGTGTTTTTGTCCGAAAAAAACCGGCGCATTAATTCTTATTAACCCTTTGGGTTGAGTTGCTCTATCCTGCAGCTCGTTACGTACTTCGTTGAGTTGCTCGGTCATTGAGCGCGCATAATCATGAAAAATTCGGCCCGCTTCGGTTGGCATTATTGCTCTTGTGTTACGGTAAAAAAGTTGCTGACCAAGGGCATCTTCAAGTTGCAAAATTACTCTAGAGACCATAGAAGGCGATACATTTTCATGTCGAGCAACAACAGAAAAGCTTTTACATTTATACACGGCGATAAAAAATTTTAACGCTCTGATATTGATCGAACTGAAATCATTCATTTGTGCAAATCCTGCAAAAGTGTTTCTTATATAATCCCATTTTTCGCGTTAAAGCTCTAGGTTATTATTTATTCCTTATTAATAGGAGATTTGCATGCAGTTTATTTTGATTTTAATTGTCGTTATGGGAGGAATGGGGCTGTCTGTAGAAGCAGGCTTATTGGGCCCTTTAGGTAGTGAGGTTGGAGAATTATGGGCCACATTTAGTGTGTTTGGTGTTGGTGCTGCTCTTACCTTTATGTTGATGCTATTTTTTAGTCCTCGCAATAGCCCGTCTTTTTTCAAACAACCATCATGGACATTGTTAGGCGGCGTGTTGGGGCCTGTTTATGTCGTTATATTGACGTTCACAGCACCTGTGATAGGTATTGCTATGACGATGATCAGTATATTGATGGGACAAATAGCGAAAAGTTTGCTGATAGATCATTATGGTTTATTTGGTAGTCAACATCGCCAGATTGACCGCAAACGGCTTATGGCACTATTTTTTATTGTCATTGCATTAATTCTGATGGCACAAGGTTAGGGGACGCTAATGACTATAATTATGATAATTCTGGCGGTGATTGGTGGTGCAACCTTGAGTATTCAGGCTGCCATTAATGGCCAATTAGGAAGTAAAGTAGGTGTTTTTCGCTGCGCATTTTTAACCTTTTCGGTGGGTGCGTTGATCACCGGGTTACTTATCTTTTATTTTGAACCTAGGCATGCGCTAACCCTGTTGGATGTGCCAAAGTGGCAATTATTAGGGGCAATGTGTGGAGTACCCTATATCGTGATAATGGTGTTTGCTGTGCAGCGAATTGGCACCGCAGTCGCAACGGTTGCGGTAATATTCGGTCAATTATTTATGAGTATGTTAATTGATAATTTTGGTTGGCTTGGTAACGATGTGATTGCTTTTTCGCCAAGTCGTATTGGCGCTGTAATATGTTTGGGTATTGCGCTGTATTTTATTCATGCAAGTGGTAAAGATACAGCAAAAACTGAGAGTTAGCCTTGAAACAATAAAAATTTGGCTGAGGTGATAACTTGTAACAGGGGGGTTATCACCTGATTTGAGCTGAGATTTTTCCCCCGCCTTAGGCTTGATACGCTTTAGAATGAATCATTTTAGTCTCGAGTGTATTAGAATAGTACGCTCTCGGCCTTGTATTTTCTTTCGTTTCGCTTTGAGTTGTTGTTCTTAGCCATGCAAGATAGTTAATTTGGCTGTAATTTCTAACAAAAGGTAATGAAAGAATAATGAATACAAAACTGTATAAATCAGTATTGAACTTAGCCGGTGAGCTAATGAATGCTGCACAGCAGCAAGATCAAGTTACGTTCGATTCACTCTATGGGCAGCTAAAAGCACTGTGTATTGAGCATGAAAATACTGAGAAAGATCATCCTGTACAGTGGGAAACGCTCGCTGATTTTACCGATGAGTTTGCCGATGCGTTGTTGATCTATGAAAAAGCATTAGCTAAAGCTAACGCCATCAATGCGAAAGATTATATGTCGTCAATTGGTTATGCGATGGCAACTATGCATGTTGAACTAGGGCAAACCGAAGCTGCTATCGCAAGTTTACAAGCTGCGCAGGTTAGCGCAAATAAAATTCCTGATAAAGCGCTGAAAGCTGAAATAGCTCAGCTGCTACAACAATTACAGTAAAATTAGCTCGTTGATTATGTTTAAGAGGTCACAATAAATGGATGTTACGCTAGGCACTAGCCCTGAACTGATTGCGCAAGCGCATGCTATTCGCCACCAGGTATTTGTGATCGAACAAAGTATTCCTAAGCAGTTAGATTTAGACGGTTGCGACGAACGAGCTGTGCATGTGGTGGTAACAGATGGCGGTGCTTTAGTCGCTACTGCGCGGTTAGTGAAACGTAACCCACGGTGTGGCGTTATGGCAAGGATTGCAGTGTTAAAGCAATACCGAGGATCCGGCATTGCTAAATTGGTTATTAATGCCTTGTTATCACATGCTGGTAAAATTGGCCTTGAGATCATTGAAATTCATGCACATGCCTATTTGCAAGGCTATTACGAAAGTTATGGTTTTAAATATATTAAAGATGTTGAAATAGTTGGCGAACACCAACTTATTGAAATGCAATGCAGTTTAAAAAGTGAAGTGAGGTAACGCCGTAATGCGCGACGAATTAAGGACTAAGATCATTCAAGTTTGTGACAAAAAAATAGCGGCGAAGGGAGGTAATGTTGGGCTGTCATTTTATGCTTTTTTTGCCAACAAAAATGATGATCCAGAATTACTTATGGAAGCTGCGACATGGTGGATACAAACCCACCAATTAGATCACTTTGTTAAAGCGCAGATCATTAAAACCATGATTGAAAATAATCTGTAATAGCGTGTAGATATTTGATTGTATATTAACCACAATAGCGGTTGAGATATTTATTTTAGTGGGGAATAGGGCTGGTGGTTGGTAGTTGGATTGCCCAAGGGTTTGGTTTACTGAGCTTTGTTTTAGCATTGGTGTGCTTTTATCAAAAGGATGATCGTCGTTTAAAAATAATGATGGTGGTGATGAATCTAAATCATGCACTGCACTTTTATTTACTCAATGCTATCACTTCATCATTGTGCTGTTTATTTTCAGCGGGGCGTACAGCCGTATCAATGCGGGTGAAATCGGTGTGGATAGCAGCCATTTTTATTATTTTAACCGTGGTTATCGGTTATCTAACAGCCCAGCAATGGACGGATTACCTTGCGATTGTTGCCGCCTGTTTGGGTTGTTTTGCACTATTTTGCTTAACGGGCATCAAAATGCGTGTTTTGCTGTTTGCAGGATCGTGCTTATGGTTGGCAAATAATATAATTGTTGGCTCTATTGGCGGCGTGTTATTGGAAGCGACTGTTATTGTTATTAATTTATCGACTATTTATAGACTACATAAACAACGCTTTACTTGTGAGGCGCTGACTGAACACGGTTGATAATAAAGGGCTTAGCAAAGCCCTTCACAGTAAATGTTAGTTATTGTCTGGTTAACTCAAACATTTGATTTTCTGCTCCTGAGGTACATGTCCATTGCAGAATATTAGCATCATCGGCAGTTTTGCTGTCTGCGACGTCTAAGCACAACTCACTATTTCGGTTGATGATACGCCACTTACCAGAGCCGGCACTTTGAAAACGAAACTGCTGGTTATAGCTCCCTGTGTATGTCCAGATATTGATATTTTCACCCGCTGTGGTTGAATGCGTATAGACCTCTAACCCTTTAGAAGGAGCATTGACTGGTGAAATACGATGCCACACACCATCGACTGTTGAAATATTAAATTTTTGGCAATCATTATTAAGCCAAGACCACTGCCTAACATTTGCCCCATCTTCACTTTGACAGTTAGCAATATCTAATGATGCACCACTGTGTTTTGGGGTAATGCGGTAAGTACCATTGACTTGTGTATTGGTTGGGTTGTCATTATTGCTGTCGGTATAACCATTGTAGACTTCAAACTCTGCAATTTGCGCTACGCCATTGGCGGAATGAATTACAAAACTTACTTTGGATAAGTTAGTGTTAGAAAAAGTGATTACATTTGGCACAGCACCACCGTTCGAAAGTGTTACACCTGTATCGTAGTTCACTAAAGACCAAGCTGTAATGCTTCCTTTACTAGCTGGGGTTTCAATTATTTTAACTGCATTAATGGTGGTGTTAAGGTTTTTAATATTGATCGTGCCCGTGATAGCTGACGGTGACCAGTAAGTTGACATATCGCCGTCATTCACATTGCCATAACTCGAGCCACTGGCTTTAGAACTGCCATCAACACCGGCACTAATAGCTAGATTTTCCCCTGCTGGTGTTGGCTCAGGTGTTGGATCTGGATCCGGTGTTG
This sequence comes from Pseudoalteromonas sp. SG41-5, assembly GCF_014164495.1. Lineage (NCBI taxonomy): Bacteria > Pseudomonadati > Pseudomonadota > Gammaproteobacteria > Alteromonadales > Pseudoalteromonadaceae > Pseudoalteromonas > Pseudoalteromonas sp. SG41-5. The sequence goes on from NZ_JACJFH010000079.1 coordinate 23,881, forward strand.
GATCGGTGGGTGTGGTTGTTCCACATTGACCATTTGATGTTTGTAAGCCTTTGTTCGCGCCAGCCGTTGCTGCAATGATGTTGGGTATACACTGTGCATTATCAAGTTGATAGTTATAAGGGATGTTGATTGTTGTGGTTGAGGTTGGATTAGGGCCTGCTGGGTGAAGCTTGTTTTCTTGTTCAGACCAATCGATATTATCCCAAATGTTGCCG
>NZ_JACJFH010000007.1:0-36157 GCF_014164495.1 Pseudoalteromonas sp. SG41-5
GTAGATTTACGTGAACCCAGGAAACCTGAACCACCGGCAGTAGCCCATGATAGTGCATTACCTTGACGGTCGGTAATTGTAACAATAGTGTTGTTGAAAGAAGCATGAACATGAGCCATACCATCAGCAACTTGCTTTTTAACCTTTTTACGACGAATTGGTGTCTTAGCCATAATACTATCCCCTTATCGCTTAATAGGCTTACGAGGACCCTTACGGGTACGCGCGTTAGTCTTTGTTCTTTGACCACGTAGTGGTAAAGAGCGACGGTGACGTAGGCCACGGTAACAACCAAGGTCCATAAGGCGCTTGATATTCAAAGTAACTTCACGACGAAGATCACCTTCTACAGTGTACTTGCCAACTGCTTCACGCAATACGTCAAGTGTTTCGTCTGAAAGTTCACCGATTTTTGTGGTTTCGGCGATACCAGTCGCTACTAAGATAGCCTTAGAGCGAGTCTTACCTATGCCATAAATAGCTGTTAAACCAATAACTGCATGTTTATGATCAGGGACGTTAATGCCAGCGATACGGGCCACTAACACATCTCCTATATTTGAATTCGGTTATCATCTGTTTGAAGAGCCCGTAAGGATACTCAAACGAAGACCAAATCACAACTGAAAACACAGGCCGAGAAACCTCAGCCTGCACGACTTATAAATTAACCTTGCCTTTGCTTATGCTTAGGCTCACTGCAAATTACACGTACAACACCGGCACGTTTAATAACTTTACAGTTACGGCATATTTTCTTAACGGAAGCACGTACTTTCATTGCTCAACTCCGTAAACTGACCTTATCGACCGTAGCCTTTAAGGTTCGCTTTTTTCAGCACAGAATCATATTGATGAGACATCATATGAGTCTGTACTTGTGCCATAAAGTCCATGATCACAACAACGATAATCAAAATTGATGTACCGCCGAAGTAGAATGGCGTTTGCCATGCCATGGTCATGAATTCGGGCACCAGACAGATAAAGGTTATATACAAAGCACCTGCCAATGTCAGGCGTGTCATCACTTTATCAATGTATTTCGATGTCTGCTCGCCTGGACGAATACCTGGGATAAATGCGCCAGATTTTTTCAGGTTATCTGCTGTTTCACGTGGGTTAAAAACCAACGCTGTGTAGAAAAAGCAGAAGAAGATAATAGCCGCAGCTAAAACTATTGCATACAAAGGCTGACCTGGAGTCAACGTTGTAGCAATCGCTTGTAGCACATCAGCGACAGGACCTTCACCCTGGCCGAACCAGCTGGCAATAGTACCAGGGAACAGAATTATACTGCTAGCAAAGATTGGTGGAATAACACCCGCCATGTTTACTTTTAGTGGTAAATGCGTGCTTTGGGCAGCAAATACTTGACGACCTTGTTGGCGCTTTGCGTAGTTAACGACGATACGACGTTGTCCACGTTCAAAGAACACTACAAGATAAGTAACAGCGAATACGATTACCGCAATCAATAACAGTGCTAAAACATGTAAATCACCTTGGCGCGCCATTTCGGCTGTCGAACCAATAGCAGACGGCAGGTTAGCTACAATACCAACAAATATTAGAACTGAGATACCGTTACCGATACCACGTTCAGTTATTTGCTCGCCCAACCACATCAGGAACATAGTACCAGTTACTAAACTCACCACTGCGGTGAAGTAGAAACCGAGACCTGGGTTAACAACTAACCCGTCCATCATACCCGGTAAGCTTGTGGCAATACCGATCGATTGGATAGTAGCAAGCAAGAGCGTGCCGTAGCGTGTGTACTGGCTAATTTTCTTACGACCTTGTTCACCTTCTTTCTTAAGCTCTATAAACGGAGGATACATATGCGTTAATAGTTGCGTAATAATTGAAGCTGTGATGTAAGGCATTATACCCAGTGCTAACACCGAAGCGCGCTCAAGCGCACCACCGCTGAACATGTTGAACATTTCAACAATGGTGCCCTTTTGTTGCTCGAAGAAATCGGCAAGTACAGCGGCGTCAATCCCAGGGATTGGCACAAATGAACCTAGACGGTAAATAATGATAGCGCCCAATACGAATAGTAATCGACGTTTCAATTCCGAAAGCCCACTTTGTGCACTTTGTGTATCTTGACCTGGTTTAGCCATTAGTACTTCCTTAGTCTTCTACCTTGCCTCCGGCGGCTTCGATAGCTTCGCGAGCACCTTTAGAGGCTTTAAGGCCTTTAACGGTAACAGCGCGTGAAACTTCGCCAGATTTAACAACTTTAACGAACAGAACGTTCTTTTTAACTAGACCAGCTGCCTGTAGCGTACCTAGGTCTACCACATCGCCTTCAACTTTAGCGATCTCGTATAGGTTTATTTCTGCAGATACTAAAGATTTGCGAGAAGTGAAACCAAACTTAGGTAGACGACGTTGCATAGGCATTTGACCGCCTTCAAAACCAACGCGTACTTTACCGCCAGAACGTGACTTTTGACCTTTGTGACCACGGCCACCAGTCTTACCTAGACCAGAACCGATACCACGACCAACACGTTTACCAGCAGATTTAGAACCTGCAGCAGGAGAAAGTGTATTCAAATGCATTCGAATTACCCCTCAACCTTAACCATGTATGAAACTTGGTTGATCATACCACGTACACATGCTGTGTCTTCTAACTCAACAGTGTGATTGATACGACGTAAACCAAGACCGCGTAATGTAGCTTTATGTTTCGGTAAACGACCGATAGAGCTCTTTACTTGTGTTACTTTTACAGTTTTATTAGCCATGGTTTACCCCAGAATCTCGTCTACTCGAAGACCACGTTTTGCAGCGATCGACTGAGGAGAATTCATATTCTCAAGAGCTGAGATCGTTGCACGTACAACGTTGATCGGGTTAGTAGAACCGTAACATTTAGAAAGTACGTTCTGCACACCAGTAACTTCTAGTACTGCACGCATAGCACCACCTGCGATGATACCAGTACCTTCAGATGCTGGTTTCATAAACACAAGAGAGCCAGCATGACGTCCTTTAACAGGATGCTGTAATGTGTTGCCATTTAGGTCTACGTTGATCATGTTACGACGTGCTTTTTCCATTGCTTTTTGAATAGCAGCTGGAACTTCACGTGCTTTACCATAACCGAAACCTACTTTACCTGCGCCGTCACCAACTACAGTTAGTGCAGTGAAGCTAAAGATACGACCACCTTTAACTACTTTAGACACACGGTTCACCGCGATTAGCTTTTCAGCTAGATCAGGCTGTTGTTGCTTTGCTTCTACGTTAGCCATTGTCTACTCCTAGAATTGCAAACCGGCTTCACGCGCAGCATCTGCTAGCGCCTTCACACGGCCGTGATATTTAAAGCCACTGCGATCAAAAGCAATCTTTTCGATGCCTTTGTCAGCCGCACGTTCAGCAACCGCTTTACCAACTGCTTGCGCAGCTGCAACGTTGCCTGTGCCTTTAACTGTTTCGCTAATAGCTTTCTCAACAGTAGAAGCAGCAGCCAGTACATTACCCTCAGCGTTTACAACTTGAGCGTAAATGTGACGTGGCGTGCGGTGGATAACAAGACGCGTTGTGCCTTGTTCAATATAATTTCTACGAGTGCGTTTAGCACGACGTAGACGAGCTGTTTTTTTATCCATCGTCTTACCTTACTTCTTCTTAGCCTCTTTACGGCGTACATTCTCATCTGAATAACGAACACCTTTACCTTTATAAGGCTCAGGTTTACGGTATGCACGAATGTTAGCAGCTGTTTGACCAACTAACTGCTTATCTACGCCCTTAACTAGAACTTCTGTTTGGCTTGGAGTTTCAATCGTAATTCCTTCAGGAACTGCGAAATTAACTGGGTGTGAGAAACCAAGAGTTAAATCTAATGTTTTACCCTTAGCTGCAGCACGGTAACCAACGCCTACTAACTGAAGTTTCTTCTCGTAACCTTCATGCGTACCAACAATCATATTGTTGATTAGAGCGCGAGCAGTACCTGCTTGTGCCCATGCATTGGCTACGCCTTCACGAGGTAAAGTTGTAATAACGTTGTCGTTAAGTTGTACTTCAACTGCAGAGTTGATAGTACGCGTTAATTCGCCGTTTTTGCCTTTAACTGTGATGTCCTGGCCTTTTAATGTAACTTCTACACCGGCAGGAACATTAATTGGTGCCTTTGCTATGCGAGACATAGTTCCCCTCCGATTAAGCTACAAAACCAATGATTTCACCACCAACACCAGCACTACGTGCGGCGCGGTCTGTCATTAGGCCTTTAGAAGTTGATACGATAGCGATACCTAGACCACCCATTACCTTTGGTAATTCGTCACGTCTCTTATAGATACGCAAACCAGGGCGGCTAACACGCTGGATATTTTCAATAACAGCTTTGCCTTCGAAGTATTTCAACTCGATAGAAAGCTCAGGTTTAACATCACCGCTGATTGTGAAATCAACGATATAACCTTCATCTTTTAATACTTTAGCTAATGCTACTTTCAGCTTTGAATTAGGCATCGTTACAGATACTTTTTTCGCTGACTGACCGTTACGAATTCGTGTAAACAAATCCGCGATAGGATCTTGCAAGCTCATAGTCTTACTCCCGTGATTCTATTACCAGCTAGCCTTTTTAAGGCCAGGAATTTCACCGCGCATAGCTGCTTCGCGAACTTTGATACGGCTCATGCCGAATTTGCGAAGGTAACCATGTGGGCGGCCCGTAATGTTACAACGATTACGTTGACGTGCAGGGCTAGAATCACGTGGTAAAGCTTGTAGCTTAAGTACCGCGTCCCAACGATCATCGTCAGATGTTTTCACATCACTGATGATAGCTTTTAGTGCTGCGCGCTTTTCAGCGAACTGAGCAACTAATTTCGTGCGCTTTGCTTCGCGCGCTTTCATAGAATTCTTTGCCATAACCCTACCCTTATTTCTTGAATGGGAAGTTAAACGCTTCTAACAACGCACGGCCTTCCTCATCTGTTTTCGCAGATGTAGTGATTGTGATATCCATACCGCGTACGCGGTCTACTTTATCATAATCAATTTCTGGGAAGATGATTTGTTCACGTACGCCCATGCTGTAGTTACCACGTCCATCAAAAGACTTAGCACTTACACCACGGAAGTCACGGATACGTGGGATAGCGATTGAAACCAAACGCTCAAAAAAGTCCCACATACGCTCGCCGCGTAGGGTTACTTTACAACCAATTGGGTAGCCTTCACGTACTTTAAAGCCAGCAACAGATTTGCGTGCTTTAGTAATGAGTGGCTTCTGACCAGCGATTGCTTCTAGATCCGCAACAGCGTTGTCTAGAATTTTCTTGTCAGCTAGGGCTTCGCCCACGCCCATATTCAATGTGATCTTTTCGATCTGAGGGACTTGCATGACAGAGCTGAAACCAAACTTCTCTTGAAGTTCAGCAACTACTTTGTCTTTATATACTTCATGCAGTTTCGCCATCATTCTACTCCAACTATTAGATAGTTTTACCAGTAGATTTAAAGATACGTAATTTCTTACCATCTTCAATCTTGAAACCTACACGATCTGCTTTACTCGTTTCCGAGTTGAAGATCGCAACGTTTGATACGTCAATAGACGCTTCTTTCTCAACAATACCACCTGGCTGGTTCAATTGTGGAACCGGCTTTTGGTGCTTCTTGATTAAGTTAATGCCTTCGACAAATACTCGACCAGACTCGGTAACAACTGAAAGCACTTTGCCGCGCTTACCTTTGTCTTTACCTGCTAGAACGATTACTTCGTCATCACGACGGATTTTTGCTGCCATGATTGACTCCTTACAGTACTTCTGGGGCTAGTGAAACGATTTTCATGAACTTATCATTACGAAGTTCGCGAGTCACAGGGCCGAAAATACGTGTACCAATTGGCTGCAAGTTATCATTTAAGATAACAGCCGCATTGCTGTCAAAACGGATCAAAGAACCATCTGGACGACGAACGCCTTTCTTAGTACGCACAACTACCGCGTTTTTAACATCACCTTTCTTCACTTTACCGCGAGGAATCGCTTCTTTAACAGAAACTTTAATGATGTCACCAATCGCTGCATAACGACGGTGCGAACCGCCTAAGACTTTAATACACTGCACTTTGCGAGCGCCGCTGTTATCAGCAACTTCCAGCTGAGTTTGCATTTGGATCATGTTAATGACCTCCGGTGTAGTTATTACAACTGTCTTAAATTTGTTTAAAATCAAGACATTTAGGTTAAAAACCACTCAAAAAACAATCTAGTTGTCTCCCAAGGGCGGGCAATTGTATCAGCATTGCGGGGGTAGTGGTAGGTTATTTTTTAATTAATTTAGAATAACGAGGATGGTTGTTTTGTCGATGAAACATATTTTGCTATTTTAGCATTGATTATAAAACAATCAGGGTAATTTTATGCCCTGATTGTTTTATCACCGAATAAAATCGGCATTATTTGCCAAACAAACCTTTTAACTTATCTTTAATTTTATCTTTCGCTTTTTCTTTTACTTCATCTTCTGCCGCTTTGCTTACATCTAAGCTGATGCCAACATCATGAAATGGTCCTTTGATTCGTACTGGAATTTTAAAGCCGGTACTATCATCTTTGGTCCCCTGCCCTTCGAGTGAATCGACTATGCCTGTCACTAAGCGGTAGTTAACTGTCGTTGCGGGTAGATTAACATCCCCTTCACCACTAATACGTACTAATGGACTTAACAAACTCAGATCTGTGTTTTTACCTACGCCATTGGTAAAGTTAAAGCTACCCGTTAGCGCAGAGAAGTCAGTTTGCTGGGAATTATCAAAGCCAGTATCTAGCCCTTCGGATATTGCACCAAAGTTACCCTTAATTAGCTCTTTGCCTTTGCGAACCATTTCAGCAATGTTGGCGCCTTTTACTGCACCATCGGCAAATTCAAATGCTAGTTTACCCTGTAGGGCACTCATAAAGTCTTTTTGGCTCTGACCTGATGTTGCTAAGTCCCAATTGAGTGAGCCTTTGCCCATTAGCTTATCGAAGCCAGCGGCATCTGTCAGCAATGGTTGTGCGTCTATTTTATCTAACGAGAAGTTGGTGCTGATTTTGTAAGGAGCTTGTTTCGCATTAACTGTTACAGTGCCTTTACCATTACCTTCGTAGGCGGCAAACTTATCTAGGCTAATTTTCGCTACGCCTTTGTTAAGGTTTACAGTGAATTGATTAGCGCCAAGTTTGATTTCATTTGCTTTTAAGCCACTTGAACGGATCACCACATTCGCATCTAAGGCATTTAAGCCACTTAAATCCATTTTTGTGTCATCCCATACAATTGGTTTGGCTGGCTCGTCACTTTTAGGTTCTGGTTTCTCTGCTGGCGCTACCACCTCAGGTAAGTAAGGATTTAAGTCCAGCATACCTAAATCGATGTCAGCATTAACGGCTAAACGCTTACCTAAATTAAGCTCGCTTTTTCCTTTGATCTCTAATGCATCAAGAGTGGCGACTAATTCAGCTAGGTTGAACTTATCACCTTGCATACGTATTTTGCCGCTAACACTAAATGCATTAAAGGCGCTTTCTTTAGCGTTCAGCTCGACTCCCTGCCATTTAGCAATGTCTTTTACTGAATCACCACTGAGCGCTAATTGACCTTGAATCTCTTTACCTTGACCGGCTATTAAGCCTTTAAACTCAACATCAACTAACTTTGAAGTGACATCAGTTGTCACATTAAATGTATCACCTGCTATTGCTTTAGCTGGGTTATCAACTGTTACATCAAGCTCAAAGCGCTCTTGCATATAAGTGATCCCACCTTTGACTTCGAGTGATTTATGCAGTGAAGGCAGTAAGATAGCCAATTCTAAATCGCTAATTTGCTGTTTAGCTCCCGTTTGACCATCTAAATAAGTAAACGACCCACCATATATAGCTACTTCACCTAATTGAATATCAAATTTTTCAGGTAGTTTGACTGCCTCACCTGCTTGAGTTTGCTGCTCAGATTTCGTAGCTACTGCATCAAATAACTGCCAGTTAGCTTTACCATTTTTATCTGTTTCAAGCAGAATGTTTGGTTCATTGATCACAAACTTTTCTAGTTTAAGTTCACCACCAAATAGCGAAAACCAAGGAATATGAACTGCAAGTTGCTGCATGCTTGCCATATCTGCACGTGAGCCAGTTTTCATATTGGCAAAATGCACATCTTCAAGTTCAAGCTTCAAAGAAGGAAAAACGGATAATGTTTTATCGCCTTTAATAGTTAAAGTACGCCCAGTGGTTTGCTCAACCTGCTCAGAGACTTTATTAAAAATGGCATCGGTTGGAATTAAAAACGGTGCAGCAATAATTAAAGCAACAAGCAATAATAATATGACACCAATAACTTTAAATAAGGTCTTCATGATGGTCCTTTCAAATGTGCAAATAATGTTCTTATCATAGCGGGAGTTAGCATTAAAATCATTGTGCAACGAAGAAAAATGCAATTTCCTGCATTCTACAGTGAATATATGAATTGTTACTGAAACATTTTGATACCTTTAGCTGCAAAACCATATAGCTGAATTTCGCAAAGCCGCGGGGCTTTCACAGCAAGAGCTAGCCGATGCTAGCGCCGTTTCACGCAAAACAATCAGCACGGTCGAAACATCACGCTTTACACCTTCAGTGATCATTGCATTGAAGATAGCTCGGCAGTTTGAAACTACTGTAGAGCAGTTATTTTCACTTGAATAAGCAGATTAAACCCTTTAAATGCAATCTTGTGCAGATTTAACTTATCAAGATTGCATCCCCTGTATTCTTCGGTATGATGCACAGCCCTGTTGTTTTAAGACGTTTTGCGCTAAAATTAAACAACTGAAAAATGTATTTAACCGGAGTACCATCAGGCATGAAAAAATTGCTCATTTCACCTTCACAAATGGCATTAGGCGAACAAGAAGGCCATATTTATCAAAATATTCTAAAGCAGGCTTCTGAAATCAGCTTAAACCTGATGGCGGTGAAAATAGAAAATCATCCTGAAGACTTCTTAGGTTGGTGCTATGAACTACTTAATGCTAGCCGTGACCGTATTAATCATGATTTACTCGAAACCAATCAATTACCAATTTTAAAAAAGCTTAATGACTTATTAGTTTCAGCAATTAGCTTCTTACAATTGAAAACATTACGCGTAGCACCTTGGCCTGTAGTTAGTGTATTTATAGAGCAACATAAAGATGTGTTAGCCCTTGATGAACAGTTACGCCTTGCCAACTATATAGCTGGTATTCGCGAGCAATCACTGAAAGAGATGATCCCTGAAGATTTATTAGCATTTAGTGGTAAACATACTTCTGCACTGGATCCAAGTAGTTATAATTTTGATGTCGAATGGTTTAGCTCTACTAAAAGCGCCAAAGCTTTTCATCAAATGCTTGCCGACCTGCCGGCATTATTTGATGAAGCATTAGCACATATACCTTTAGAAGGTGAAGTAACTGAAGCTGATTACCAAGAATTTGTGGTCAAATATTTAAAAGCCTTTACTGATAGCAATGAAAAGCCAACGCTTGCACCGGCAACTCGTCTATTAGCAATGCGCCGCCCAGATGTTTTTACACCAATTAATAACACCCGTTTAGATGCACTTTGTTCAGCATTGGCTATTACTAAATTAAATAATCGTGACTTTGCGCGTTATTGGCAGGATATTGTCCAAGCAGTTCATAGTATGTCTTGGTTTAAAATGGCAAGTGGTGACAGCGAGCTGGATCAACAACTTGTTGCAATCAAAGCGTTAATTCCGTGCTTTTTCTATCATGCAGACAAAAACACGCCTGAAAACTCTAACTACATCAAGTTATTGAGCAAGCCAAAGCGTACAACTACCACTGGCACTAGAAAAGTGCGTCGTGGTAAAGAGTCTGCTGAAATACTTGTTGATCGCGCACTTGCTGCTGACGATATGCCTGAGCATATTCGCGCAAAGCGTGATTCAATTATCAGCGAAGTACAAAAAGGCCGTGGCGTGAACGAAACAATCAGCCTAATGCGTACTATTTTTGGTTAAACCACAGTAAAAAATACAAAAACCCGCTGCAACTGAGTTGTGCATGCGGGTTTTTTTACGCACCAATAAAGTGCGCAAGCTTCGTAAAAAACAATCTCCTCCTTTCACTATAAATATTTATACCTTTGTTTATAAAGTAATTTAAATATAAATTATTGCTTTTCATTTAACTTGGCACAAGCAGTGCTATTACCCTAGTAGACAACTAAAAATAGGATCCGCAATTATAGACTGCAATCTAATTAATAATTGCGAGCCAAAAAATCAGCATAACAACAGGATACCAAACATGTTAAAACTAAAATCAGCAATTGCGATCAGCACACTTGTACTCATGGGTGCAACATCTACAGCAGCATATGCAGAAGTAACAGCCAATGCCGCAGCAACTTCAAACTACTTATGGCGTGGTCAAGAACAAACCGGTGGTGATGCTGCAATTTCAGGTGGTATTGATTATGCCAACGAATCAGGTTTTTATGCTGGTACTTGGGCTTCAAATGCAAGCTGGGCCGATGAAATGACCTACGAGCTTGATCTCTATGCTGGTTTTGGTGGCGATATTAATGAAAATATGAGCTATGACGTTGGCTACATCTATTACGCTTACCCTGATGCAGCTTCTGGCGCAGACGCTGATTTTTCTGAAATTTACGGTAGCATCAGTATGGGTGGCTTTAGCTTTGGCGCATCAGTTCTTGCAACTTCAGCCGCAAGCGGTGATGGCACAGACTTTGGTGATTCGTTATACCTGACTGCAGATTACGGTTTCGCAGTTGGTACTAATGGCACTGAAATGGCCTTACACTTAGGCCACTACTCTGGTGATTTTATTGGTGATGACGATATCATCGATTACGGTGTATCTATCTCTAAAGATGGCTTCACTTTTGGTCTATCTGATACCGATATGGATGACAGTGATATTAAGGCTTACGTTGCTTTTTCAATGGACTTTAGCCTATAAAAAGAATGTGTTACTTGCTGCAACACTAAGGGCCGTAAGGCCCTTTCTCGATCTTGGTAAGCGGTAAGCGGCTAAGTTCATATTTTATATCAAGACTTACCCTCAACTCAGACTGCTTATAGCTTAAAACTTACAACTCCTATGGCACACTGTGCCCTGTTGAACCTTGCCAAATACGATACCATTGTTCACGACTGAGTTTTAACTGCTTAGCGGCAACAGCCGATTTAACACGCTCAATGTTGCCAGTACCCAGTACCACTGATGGGGAACTTGGGTGCATTAATAACCACGCGTAAACCACTTGATCAATAGAACTTGCACCAATTTCGCTGCCGACTTGCTCAAGTACTTGACGCAGGCGAATCGCTTTTTCATCATTTTCTGCAAAAATGCGACCGCCAGCCAAAGGTGACCAACACATAGGTTTAATATCAAGTAACTGACATTGGTCTAAACTACCATCATCAAGTGCTTGCATTTCATACGGTGAAAATTCAATTTGATTGGTCACCAATTCAAAATCAAGACGCGACTGCAATAAACTTAGTTGTGATGGCGTAAAGTTTGATACACCAAAATCGAGTACATCACCATTTTGCTTAAGAGTAGTGAATGCCTCAGCTACTTCGTCTGCATTCATCAAATAATCAGGGCGATGAATAAGTAATGCATCTAATCTATCGGTATTAAAATGCTTTAACGATTGCTGTGCTGAGCTAATAATATGTGCGGCACTCGAATCGTAATGATTAGCTTGGCCTGCTAACCCTAAGCTTGCAAAAGCAGGTTTGATACCACACTTAGTAATAATTTTGATCTCATCACGAATACTTGGCTTTAAAGCTAAAGCTTTACCAAACTCTGCCTCACAACCATATCCACCGTAAATGTCAGCGTGATCGGTGTGCCTTACACCGGCTTCAATTGCTTGCTCAAGAAAAGTTAAACACTGTTGTGGAGTAATTTGCCAATCTAATAATCGCCAAAACCCAAGTACTAGTTCGTCAATAGCGCGATCTGAGCTGTTCATAATTCCACCTTTATTTTTGTAAAAAATATTGTCCCGGCAAGTTCAATGCAAGTACCAAAACAGTATCCCTATCAGATAATTAATAAGCCATGATAATTTAATTGACCTTATTGATGTATTATTCTACATAATAAATAAGGTATTAATAGCTGAAAGTTATACCAGCACATGCATTAGCACATCAGTTTTATTCAGAGCTTTACCTTTTTTTGATGGCACAGGTAACGTAATAAACTTTTTGGATTAAATGAGGCTACAGATGAAAGACTTAACCCACACTATATACAGGCTGATGGCTTGCCTTTTACTCACGGTTAGTCAGTTGAGCTTTGCGGCAACCGCTGAACAAGAAGTCACTCATTTGCTCAGCTTTATCGCGCAAAGCAACGCGACTTTCATTCGTAACGGTGATCAACACACCAGCACCGAAGCCGCTGATCATCTTGCTATGAAATACCGCAAAGGCAAACGCTACGCTAAAACCGCTGATGAGTTTATTGAGAATCTTGCCAGTAAAAGCTCATGGAGTGGCAAACCTTATGCTGTTATTCTTGAAGATGATACACAAATCACCAGTAAGAAATGGCTTACAAACGAGTTAACTCATTTTAGAGCCACAGAAAAGCCGCAATAAGTGCGGCTTGGTTTCACTCTTAGGAGAGGTGAACTTAAATTCTGAAGTAACACTAACTCAAAGCTGTATTTAATACTGCGGTAGTTATTTTCATCATCAGCTTGCACTAGCGATAACTTTATATAACTAAGTTATCGACAAAATCTGCCTGCACTAATGATTTTTGAATGTCTAAATAATGACTGCCGGTATGCTCGGCTGAGTATTCAAAGCATGTGCTTGTAATAATGTTGCTTTGTTTTTAGCTACCCATGCATTCTTAATTTCGAACTATACTGTATGCAAATATAGCTGAACAATCTGTGAATACAACGTGCAATTAATAATCATTATTTTAGGAAATAACATGACTGTAAAGTAGATATTACTTGCACCCAATCTCGCTACTGGGTATAAAAATAGTTATCAACATTTAATAAGAAGCGAAAAGCCATGCAGCAACATGACCACCAACCACTTACAGACTTTATTGAATATCCACATGAACAGATGCTAGAACGCGCTAATGAGTTTTTAACGACCAGCCAGCGTCGTCATACAATTCGTAGTTTTAGCGACCGCCCAGTGCCAAAAGATATTATTCAAACCTGCATTAAAGCGGCAGCTACAGCACCAAGTGGTGCAAACCACCAACCGTGGCATTTTGTAGCAATTAATAGTAGTGATGTGAAAAAGCAAATTCGTGAAGCAGCCGAGAAATTAGAACGCTCATTTTATGAAGGCCGCGCTGGTGAAGAGTGGTTAGATGCTCTAAAGCCATTAGGCACTGATGCCAGCAAACCTTATTTAGAGCATGCACCTTGGCTAATTGCCGTATTCAGCCAAAAGAAAGGCGGCTTAAATACTGATGATAAAAACACCAACTACTATGTGCATGAGTCAGTCGGTATTGCCACCGGCTTTTTAATTCAAGCATTACATCGCGCAGGGCTTGCAACACTAACTCACACACCTAAACCAATGAGCTTTTTAACCGACATTTGTGGCCGCGACAAAGACAACGAACGCCCCTATATGCTGCTCATTGTCGGTTACCCAAGTGATGATGCTACTGTGCCTAATCATGCCTTGGTGAAAAAATCACTCGATGAAGTTGCGACCTTCATTTAGGTTTAAAATCCACCGCTAATGTGTCGCCGGCGTTAAGCCCGGCGATAATATGCTGTTTAGCATTAATCACCTCCCCTAAACGAACAAAGCGGCGCTCAATCTTTTGCTCGTTAATAACATATACCATGGCTAATTGACCGTACTCATGCACCCAACTTGGCTCAATTAAAATTCCTTGCTCGGTATCCAGTGGCAAGTGAAGCTGTGCATATAAACCAGGCATCAAGTTTGATTGTGTTGGCAACTCTAAACGAATTAACATACTACGTGCAGCACTATCGGCAATCGGAACAATTTCACTCACCACCGCAACAGCGGTTATATTAAGTGAAGGCAAACTGACCGTTAAGCTTTGACCCAGTGTGAGGCTAATTGCCTGACGTTCTCGTACATTAAATTCAAGCTGTAATTGTTGTGGATTATAAAGTGCCAATAAAGGTGAACCAGGCACTGCGGTATCACCTGGTTCAACTAACCGCTCTACAACAACTCCAGAAATGGGCGCTTTTATACGGGTAAATTCAAGTGCGACTTGTGCTTGGGTTTGCTGTTGCTTGGCAACAGCTAAGCTTGCGGTTAAGTTATCAAATTTCGCTTTTGCCTCATCATTATCACTAACCGATACCAACCCTTGTGAATATAAGTCAGTTACGCGCTTAAGCTGTTTATCAGCTTGTGTAAGTGACGCTTGAATGGCTTTTATTTGCGCATCACTTTGTGCCAATTGCGCTTTAAAATCGTCTTGCTGCAAAGTAATGAGAACATCGCCTTGCACAACACTATCACCAGCACGTACATTTAAACGTTCCACTTGTGCCATCACTCGTGACGAAATTTGCGTGTTTTGTTTTGCAATCACAGTACCGGGAACATCTTCACTGCGCTTGATCGCCGTCCGCTCAACGGTAGCGACTTTTCCCTCATATGTCGTTGCTAATACGGGTTTATTTCCTGCGGCTTGTTTATTTGAAAAGCTGCCTGCCATATAAAGCACAGCAACAATAATCACTAGCAACGCAATGATTGAGCCGAACAGTTTTGATTTACCTTGCATGAGCTTCATCCTCGGTTGTTTGTGTGTTCGCAAACACTAAATAATAAACTAGCGGCACCACAAACAACGAAAACAATGTTGATGCCACAATGCCAAAAATAATAGCGATAGCAAGACCACTAAATACGGGGTCTAACGTAATCACTAAGTTACCTAACAAAGTGGTACCTGCGGTTAGGAGCACAGGGCGCATTCGCACCGTACCCGCTGCAACAAGCGCATCTTTAATTGCCATGCCTTGGCCGCGAGCTTGATTAATAAACTCAACCAAAATAAGTGAGTTACGCACCACGATACCTGCAAGGGCAATCATGCCTATCATCGCTGTGGCAGTAAATAATACCGGCTCTGGGGCTCCAGCTATGGAGCGCTCACCAAACTGATTTAATAACCAAAAACCCGGCATAATACCAATCACAGTAAGTGGAATAGCCGACATAATAATCAGCGATAAACTGGCAGATTGCGTTTGTATTCGTAAAATAATAAAAATGGCGGTTAACGCAAAAGCAAACGCAATTCCCATATCTCTAAACACATCAATTGTGATCCGCCATTCACCTTCACCACTAAACGTTACATGCGTGCCTTGTGGTAATTGCCAAGCCTGAGTTCCACCGTTATTAAAAAAGCTGCGGGCTAACCAATTTGTTTGCTCAAAATCATCGCTACTTACATTTAAATCAGCATTTACGTCCGCAATGATTTCTGCAGGAGTACGGCCATTAAGCTCTGCCATCACGTATACAACCTCGCGTTGGTCTTTACGCATAATCGGTTTTGCGACATTTAGGTTATGAAATTCACCCAGCTCAGATAAAGCCACCAACGGTCGTGGCGCACTAGTTAAACCAAACTCATTAGTTGATTTTGCCAGCTCTCTATCACCTCTGATTTGTATAGCAAGCAGTTGCGCTAATTGGTTTCGCTGCTGATATGGTAATTGCATTTTGATCTCAACGGGCTGCGTTTCACCACTGACATACATTACGCCCACATTTTTACCCGCAGATGCAATCGTTAATGTATTGGCAATATCTTGTGTTGATACCGCCGACAAAGCCGCCTTGGCTTTATCGGTAATAAAGCGCTGCATCGGTGCCGTGGCTGCAATACTTGTATCAACTTCAACCACATGGGGCTCTTGCTTTAGTCGTTGTGCAACTTGTTGAGCCGCTTGATGGTGGGTTTGCGTATCAACAAACGGATCACGATACACTTCAGCCACTAAGGTGCTAAATACTGGCGGCCCGGGTGGAACTTCAACCACTTTTATCACAATGCCATTAACGGCCAATGGCTCAAGCTGTTTACGTAAACGCATCACGACACCATGAGACTGTTGCTCGCGCTGCGCTTTGTCTAATAGTAATACTCTAAGCTCAGCTAAATTAGCGGCCTCACGGCGATAATAACCGCGCACCATACCATTAAAATCCATGCTTGATGGTTGCCCTACATACGCAGCTATTTCACTTACTTCACTAAGCTGCCATGTTATTGCTTGTACTTTACTAGCGGTCAGTGTTGTTTGCTCCAGATTCGTCCCCTCGGGCATATCTATCAGTACTTGTAGTTCATTTTTATTATCAAACGGCAATAACTTCAGCGGCACAATTCGCATCACGGGCAGCAATGCACTGATAATAAATAATCCTAAGGTTGCCCATAAAATCAGTTTTGCGCGCCCTTTACTGGCCAGTAAAGGCGTTAATAAGCGTTCATAAATAGCTACTTTAGGGGAAGTTAAATCATTGTGCTCAACAACCGGTTGTTTTAATAACTTCATGGCAAGCCAAGGAGTTACAAAGAATGCCACAATGGTTGAGACCATCACGCTTACAGGCACATTAAATGCCATTGGTGCCATATATGGGCCCATCATGCCAGTGATATAAGCCAAAGGAATAAAAGCCACCATGATGGTCAGTGTCGACATTAATAATGCACCACGTATTTCGCTCATTGCAGCGACAATCTGTTGTTTTTTATTGCCTTTGTTTTGTAAAAAACGGCTAATATTATCAATGCCCGTTATCGGATCATCCACCAGCAAGCCCAGTGATAATATCAATGCAAATAACGTTACTCGGTTGATGGTGTAACCAAACGCAAAATCGAGGCTTAAGGTTATGCCATAACAAATTGGCACAGCTAAACCAACAACGATAGCGGGTCGCCAGCCTAAGAACACGCCAACAAAAATCACTACGGTAAATACCGCAAACACTAAGCTTGAGGTTAAGTTATTCACTTTTTCGTTAGCGGTTTGCCCGTAATCTCTAAGTATTGTGTAATCTATTTGCGAAGGTAAAAAATTAGTTTTTAAATCAGCCATCATCGCGTGTACATCATTTGCGACTGCGACTGCATTTGTGCCCGCTTTTTTAGCAACACTTAAGGTGACTAAAGGATGCTCTTGTGTGGTATCAGATTGCGCTAGCCACTGATAATTTTCAGACTCACTTGGTCCATCGAGTACTTTTGCAATATCTTTTAAATAAACACTTTTGCCGTTAATAACATTTACAACAAGCTGCTCAATCGCGGCTTTTGTTCGTAACACATCACCAGCTTGTAGCATGATTTGTTGCTCTGCATTAACAACACTGCCAACCTGAGATAATTGATTAGATACACTCAGTGCATAATAAACATCGCTGAGCGTAGTTTGATGAGCTGCTAGGGCCGTCGCATCTAAATTGACCGTTAAAGTGCGTTTGCGCCCAGCAATCACTTTAACTTCACTGGTGTTTTCTATGCGCTGTAAACTATTCGCAATTTCGTTAGCAAAACGGGTTAACTCATAGTCGTTATATAATTTAGGATCTTTACTAAATAAGCCTAGCATCACAATCGGCACGTCATTTACTTCGACCGGGCGCACCTGCCATGAGCTAATAACTGACGCCATGGTATGTTGATAACTATATAGTTTGGCGTAAGTATCGAGGATTGCTTGTTCACGATCATGACCCACAGTAAAGCGCAATGTCACCACAGTGCCATTACTTTGTGTGGTTGAATAAATATGCTCAACACCGCGTAATTGCGCCAATAACTTTTCGAGTGGTTGCGTGACCAGCCTTGCCACTTCGGGAGCTTCAATGTTAGGAGCTGAGACATAAATATCCAGCATCGGCACCACTATTTGCGGTTCTTCTTCACGGGAAGTTTGCTGCAGCGCCATAATGCCAAGCAACACAGCCATTACAAAAATAATGATAGGAATACGCCCGTTAAGACTATTTTTTACTGCACTGTCGAGCTTATCCATTTGGTTATTCCTTACAAAATAAACCATAGAGCGTGGCTAACATAGCCTGTGCGTTGTCGTTAATCACCCGATAATAGATGGTCTGGCTTTCGCGACGAGTACTAACAATATTTGCTTTTCGTAGTGCAGCCAAATGCTGCGATAAAGCAGACTGTGCCAATGGTACAGCCGCATTTAATTCAGAAACACTCATTTCACGCCCCTGCAAAGAGCACAAAATCATTAAACGGTTTTTATTTGCTAAAATTTTTAATAGCTGCTCAGCATGCTCTACGTTATTAGCCATAGCTGCAAAGTCGATAGTCATAGTTCCACTCTTATATTCAAAGTACAGCAGATTATAGTTAGCTATATTAGAAAAGTCTAATATTATAATTTACTAATGTAGCTTTATCTAATATATTAAATAGTAACAGTCACTATTACTAAGGTTAACCGTGAAACTAAACGATGCTCTTCGCTTGATAGCAGGTGTAATGATTTGCATATCATTGTTACTACAGCAATTTCATGATCCATTGTGGATTTGGTTTACAGTGTTTATTGCTCTAAACTTAATTCAATCAGCATTTAGTAAATGGTGCCCGATGATCACTCTTTTAAAAAAACTAGGTTTCGAGGAATAACATGCTTACTTCAATCCCAGATCTAATGAAAATAATTACGCCAAATCAACGCCGCATTGAGGCTACACAGGCCAAGCAAGAAATTGCTGACAACAAAGGACTACTAATTGACGTACGTGAACCCGCCGAACATGCGGCAAAAGCAGCTATCGGCGCAATTAATATTCCCCGAGGTTTACTAGAAATGAAGTTAATGGAAATCGAAAAAGACCCAGCTCGGCCAATTTACTTACACTGCGCCAGTGGCGCACGCGCAACATTAAGCGCTGAAGCACTTACCCGCGTTGGTTATGAAAACGTCACCGTTATTACCTGTAATGCAGAACAGGTTTGCCAAGTATTTTAATGCAATTGGCATAACAGCTTCACATAAAAGTCATACTGGTCGGATAAGCTCTTACTTTTAAATTTAGCGGTACAGAGCAATGACGTTTACACGAAGAAATTTTTTAAAAGCCTCGGCGGCAGGATTTGGTGTCGCCGTTTTATCATTAGGATTAACAGCTTGTCGGTTTGACGATGAAGATGACGACATTCTTGACGTGAGCTTTGTTCATGGTGTTGCCAGTGGTGATCCATTAGCTGACAGCCTAATTCTGTGGACTCGTGTAACCCCTCTAGATCCAACAACCACCAGCATTAAAGTACAATGGCAAGCAGCAACCGACCCTAACTTTGCTAATATCAGCCACAATGGTGAAACACATATAAGTGCAGCTACAGACTTCACCCTAAAAGTCGACTTACAAGGCTTAAACGCCAACACCACTTACTATTATCGCTTTAAATCGAATGGCAAAACCTCACCTATTGGTGCAGGTAAAACACTACCAACAGGCAGCATTGATAAAGTGAAATTTGCTGTTATATCGTGTGCCAACTACCCCGCAGGCTTTTTCCATGTGTATGGTGAAATAGCCAAGCAAACAGACATAGACGCTGTATTGCATTTAGGTGATTACATCTATGAATACGGCAATGATGGCTACGCTACTGAAGATGCTGGTATTTTAGGCCGTTTACTGCCAGAAGATAACAGTGACGAAATAATTAGCTTAGCTGATTACCGTAACCGCTATGCCCACTATCGTACTGATTCAAACTTACAAGCTGCGCATAGTAACTGTGCATTTATTACTGTGTGGGATGACCACGAAATTACCAATGACACATGGCGAAATGGCGCAGAAAACCATAATGAAGGCGAAGGTGAATTTAGCGAACGTAAGCTACATGCCCTACAGGCCTATTTTGAATGGATGCCAATTCGTAATGTAGCTGATAAAGAAAGAATTTACCGTCGCTTTGAGTTTGGTAATTTAGTCTCTTTATACATGCTAGACACGCGTGTACTCGCCCGTGATGAACAGCTAAACTATGCTGATTTTGACCTAACCAGTGCACAAGGACAAAGTGATTTTGCAAACGCACTAAGCTCACCATCGCGCGCATTACTTGGCAATGAGCAGCTAACATGGCTCACTGATGGCATGACAACATCAAACTCAAAATGGCAGGTACTTGGCCAACAAGTACTGATGACCAAAATGCATTTGCCGTTTGAAGTACTGCAACTACTAGTGAGCTTACAAATAAGTCAAGCAAATGGCGGCGACACAAATGCATTATTAGCACAAGCATCGGCATTATTTGCTGAACTTGCACAAATCAAAGGCCGCGTGCTTGCAGGCGATCCAAGTGTTACTGATGCCGAACGCGCTCGAGTTGATACTACTGCACCATACAATTTAGATGCATGGGATGGTTACGCCTACGAACGTGAAGTGCTGCTTGGTACTGCCATTGCCGCACAAAAGAACTTAGTGGTTTTAGCGGGTGATACTCATAACGGTTGGGCTGGGCAATTAGTTACTGATGCTGCAAACCCAATTGCAGCGTCACAAAATGCCGGTGTAGAATTTGCTACCTCTTCTGTGTCTTCGCCTGGTCTTGAAGAATATCTAGCACTGAATACGCAAGGGCCAGAAGCAACCGCACAAATGGAGCAAGTAATCCCATTATTGGTTAATGATTTAATCTATAACAACCTCGTAGATCGTGGCTACTTAACCGTTACTTTTACCCCAGAGCAAGCCACCGCTAAGTGGAATTACGTGAGCAGCATTAAAACCGCTTCATACGAAATGCAAACCGAGCGCAGTAAAGAACTACGTATGCTAGCAGGTCAGCCAGTAATACAAGGGTAAAGATTCTAGGTGCTAGGAAAAAGCTTTAGATGAAAGATTAAAACAGCCCGGCGATCACTTGATCGCCGGAATTTTTGCGTTAAGACTTTAATCATTGGTAATTCCTTTCATATTCTTAGTGTCGCTATTCCTCTCAAAGTGCATGAATAAAACATGAGCGATACTTGATAGCACGATCAATACAATGCCTGCGATACCCAATAAAGTTTGAGTTTGTTGAAGAAAAATGTAGCCCAAAATACTAGAAAATAGAATTTGCGCATATTCAAGCGGCATTAGCTTAGATAAGTCACTTTTATTAAAAGCGAAAAAACGTGCTGCAAGTTTAGTAATAAGGAGCCCACCATATAGCATAATTAGTAGAGCACTATTTGTACCTAAAGGTTTCCACACAAAAATAGCGACGGGTAATAAGATAATCGCCGAATAGAGGGGAGCAAAAACCATTTGAGGCACAACTTTCTCTGCATTGCCTATTTTCTTTAAATTAATATTATAAATGACTAAAATAGCTACCGCTGACAGTGCAAAGATCAATCCTAGATAGAGGTTTTGCTGCGTTACTTGGCTCGCCATTAGTTTTGGAGAAAGCAGCATCATCACTCCAGCTAAATTCAAAATAATAGCGATATAGACATAGGCTTTTGGTTTTTCTCTAAAGATAAACACCGACAAAATGGACGTTATAAGTGGCACAAAAAAGTTAATCGCGGTTACTTCCGCTAAACTTAGATATTGCAGAGCATAAAACAAACATATTGTTGAACTAACACCAAGCAGTCCTCTGAAAATATGTAGCTTCATTTTTTGGGGTTTGATATTTTCCCATTTGCCTTTCGAGAATAATATAATGGCCGCAAAAGCTGCAATTACATTAACCAAAAAGACAACTTGGAATGGGCTGATAGCTTTACCTAAAAAACCACCGATTAGTAACATCACACTTAAGATAAATGAATCTGACAACATCCAAATCACTGCGGTTGACTCTTTACTAGCCATTTAACGTCTCTCCATGTGTTTGTGTAGCACAAATATATGCTACAAAATTAGAGTCCTATTAGAAATCAACTACTTTGACCCCTAATAAAGCTGCATCCTTTTCAGATAAAACCGCTTTAAATTACACCCGTAAAAGGTACAAGGCAAGAGGTTTAGAGATAATTTGAGCTAATAGCATAAGACACTTTGGGAGGGTTAAAACAAAAGAAGACCCTTGCTGTTAATGAAAAAGTTCAGATATTGGCCTTACGTTATCACACCCAAAAAATAATGACTTATTTGCTTAATAGTCACGGTTTTTGTACAAAAAATCTTTACGTGATTTATTCACAAAGAGGTTAAGAGGCACTGTAATGTGGGGGGAGAACAACCTAAACAACACAGTATAATATAAAGCTGTTCTCACTTTTTATCATCCAGCATTGTCACTAACATTTGTTCAATATTTTTCACACTGTAAGTAAGTGCGCGTATTAGCTCAACTTGGCTTTGTGGTTCATGATCAGCCGATTTTGTAGTTGACTGCTGTGCGGTTAGATTATCTTTTTGAGTTAAGATTGCCTCGCGAAACTCACTGGCATCAACTACCCCAAGTAACGATACTAATGCGCCATGACCAGACTGACCTGCGGTTTCAAAACTCAAGCGGTACAAACCAAACAAGCGCATCAGTGGACCTTGGCTTAACCCGACGTCAGTTATTTTTTCAAGTGGGATGGATTTTTCTTCTTTGAAAAATACACCGCGCTTAACAACTAGCTTTCGCTCTAATAAGTTAGCTGACATAGCTGCCAATATTCGCCCTGCCACCAGCCAGATAATGAAAGCGACGAATGGGATAAATGGAATTCCCACCAAACACAATACACAAGTGATAACTCCAAGCACTACCCAGTATGATTTTACTTTAGAGTCGAATTTAGCACTTTTTAAAATAGGGGTACTCATAGCTTACTCTTAATTTGATTAAACATTTAAATTACGTGATCACTGAGTTGAATGCAATTTAGCTAAATTGTTACCCTATTACGAAGTATTGCCAATAAACCTAAAAGATTAACACAAAGGGTTGTTTAAACAGGTCGTGTGTTCTATATTCTCGCAATCGGATTTATAGACGTCTAAACATCCACAACAAGATTATCTCATACAGAGGAAGCGCAATGACAACTCACACCTTAACTTTACTTGATGGCGGCATGAGCCGAGAGCTCACCCGCATTGGCGCTCCCTTTCAACAGCCTGAGTGGTCTGCGCTTGCCATAATAGAGGCGCCTGAAAAAGTAACCCAAGCACACAGTAACTTTATTCAAAGTGGTGCCAATATTATTACCACAAATAGCTATGCGTTAGTACCTTTTCACATTGGCGAAGAGCGCTTTGCACAATCAGCCAAATCACTTGCTGCAACAGCTGGCCAAGCCGCAAAAGACGCTGTAATACAAAATAATATAGGAACTAAAATCGCAGCCAGTTTACCACCTATGTTTGGCTCTTATCGTCCAGATTTATACCAAGCTGATCAACTTAGTCGTATCGCAACGCCTTTAATCGAAGGTTTAGCGCCTTATGCTGATTTATGGCTAATAGAAACGCAAAGCCTTATTCAAGAAGCGCTAGATATAAACACGTTAATTAACCAGATCTGCAACAACCAAAAACCGGTATGGGTTGCTTTTACCCTTGAAGATGAACAACCAAGTAATCAAGCAACTCTGCGCTCAGGAGAATCTGTAAAAGATGCAGTAACTGCCATGCTAAATGCAAAGGTAACGGGCATTTTATTTAACTGCTGCCAACCTGAGGTTATTGGGCATGCTTTAACCGTAACCTTAGATGTTTTAAAAGACCTGCAGGCAGAGCACGTACAAATAGGTGCGTATGCGAATGCATTTGCACCACAAACTAAAGAAGCTACGGCTAACGAAGGTTTAGATGAAGTACGAGAAGATCTAACCCCTCTTTCATATCTAGAGTGGGCTAAAAAGTGGCATAAACAAGGCGCCACCCTAATTGGAGGTTGCTGTGGTATTGGACCTGAGCATATAGCCCAATTAAACCATCACTTTGCGCCTTTAAAAGGTTAGTAATTAACACAGTATAAGCAGTCAAATGAAAGAAAATAAAATTGGATTAGTAGCGCTAACCGCGCTGGTATTTAGCGCCATGGTGGGTGCGGGTATATTTAGTTTGCCACAAAATATGGCTGAAGTTGCGGGCGTAAATGCAGTGTTAGTTGGCTGGCTTATTACTGGTGTTGGTATTTTGCTACTTGCTGGATGTTTTTTGCAACTCTCTCGCGCTAAACCTGAACTTGATGGCGGTATTTATATTTATGCCCGAGAAGGTTTTGGCGAGCTTGCTGGATTTTTATCTGCATGGGGCTATTGGCTGTGTGCCACCATTGGTGTTGTTGGTTATTTAGTTGTGGCGTTTGCTGCTTTAGGTGCATTTATTGATACCCCAGAACGCACTCTATTTGGCGATGGTAATACTTTTGCAGCCTTTATCGGTGAATCTATTATTTTATGGGCTGTGCATTTCATTATTGTTAGAGGCATTAAGCAAGCCTCTTTTGTAAACCTACTTGGCACCATAGCTAAAGTGATACCCTTATTATTATTTATAGGCTTTGCTTACGCGTACTTTGACCCTGCAATATTTAAAGCAAATCAAAGTAATGTCAGCGTGAAAACTGATTTTATTGAACAAGTAAAAAACACTATGCTAATTACTTTATGGGTGTTTACTGGCATTGAAGGTGCGGCAGTCCTTTCCGCTCGAGCTAAAAACCGTAAAGACATAGGCCTTGCCACATTTATAGGCGTGATTGCTGCGCTAATTTTATATATAGCCATCACTATGTTGGCATTTGGGTTAATGAGTCAGGCCAATATTACTGAGCTTAGTAACCCTTCAATGGCAGGTATTATGGCAATGATAACAGGGACCAGTGGTAAAGTTATTATTAGCGCGGGACTTATTGTGTCTGTATTAGCCTCTTATTTAAGTTGGATTATTTATGCTGCAGAAGTACCTAACAGCGCAGCCAAATATGGCGCATTTCCTAACATATTTAAGCAACAAAATAGCAATGGGACATCTATTGCATCACTGACCTTAACCAGCCTAACTGTGCAACTTTGCTTAGTGCTTATTTTATTTACCGGTAAAAGCTATAACACTTTAGTTCTTGTTTCTACGTCCATGATATTAGTGCCTTACTTTTTAGTGGCCGCTTACATGGTAAAAGTAGCCTTTGCAAAAAAGCTTTCTGTTGCTATTAAGCTGATGGGCTTTGGTGCCAGTATTTATGGACTATGGTTAGTATATGCTGCGGGGCTAAACACGCTGCTGCTATCTCTTATTTTATACATTCCTGGCATCATGCTATTTATGTATAGCCGTAAACAATTTAAGTTAAATAAAAATGCTTAAAATCAGTGCATTAAAAACATTCACCCGAGTTCAGGTTAAGCCTTTTAATGAAATTTTAAATAAGTAGGCACTAAAAAAGCCGAGCATACAGGGTTATGCTCAGCTTAAGCCTAGGAAAATATAATCACTACTGTTTAGTAATAAGTAGGTTCATATTGTCCTTATCTGGGCCAATCACTTTAAACGTATAATTACCTGATTCGGTAATACTCAGCGCTATATTGCCACCTATCACTTCAAGCAACATTATCTCGTTAATATTAACTATTGGTGCATCGCCTACCCCGCCGTAGTCCACAGTGTTCCAATCTTCAGAGGCTATTTTGAACTCATAATCACCGGCATCTAAATCAAGTGATGTACTATAAATAGCATTCCCTTGATAGATTAGGGGGTTGTCGGTACCCCAGCCATTTAAGCTGCCACGTAAGTAAACTTGAGTGTCTGCAAACATTTGCGCATTAAATACACTCAGCGTGGGTGCATTCAAATCACTGGCATCAAAAATGAACTGATAGTCGCCCTCGGTTGCAACATCCATCGTCATATTAGCGCCTTTAACAGCTAATAACTTATCTTCGGCAACGGTTACGATTGCATCCGCTTCACCGGAACCATAATCAACGGTATCCCAATCTTCAGAAGCAATTTTAAATTCATAACTGCCTACACTGAGTATTTTAGTAAAGGTATAAACGCCTTTACCTTGATAGATTAACTCATCACTGGTGCCCCATTCATTTAAGCTGCCACGAACAAATACAGGTGTGCCAACGAATCGTTCTTCGTTATAAATTCTCAGCGTTGGATTGTCTTTATCGCTGGCATCAAACGAGAATACATAAGTTGCATCAATTGCGGCATTAAAGGTCATATTCGCGCCACTGCGCATTAAAGGCTCGGTTTGATTTTCCAACACTGCTTTATCAGCATCAGACAGCGCGCCAAAATCCACACTCGACCAATCTTCAGAGGCAATTTTAAATTCATAATCTCCCGCAGTTAAAGTAATAGCGATACGGTATTCACCATTGCCCATATACTCAAAGCTGTCAGCTGTGCCCCAATCATTTAAACTACCTCGCACATATACTGTGGTGCTGCCAAAAGGCACTACGTCTGGCGCGCCCACTGTTGCATTCGCACTTAAGCCTACACCTTGGTTCTCGCCTTGTGGTTTTACAAATACCGCGATTGTATAAGCTGGGACTGTAAATATACCGTCGGTTTCACTGGCAGTAAAACTCACTCCAGACATACTGCTATCGGTGCTGTTTTTAAGTATTGGATGTAATTCAAACCCAGCAGCGGTTGGTACTGTATGTGAAAGCGCTTGCTCAGTTGCATTAATTACTACTACGAGCGCGTCAACTTGGTTATCTAAATCTGCAAAACCTTGACCGTCATCAATGCTCATTACAATCAAACCATGTTGCTGGTTTTTACCAACATTGTGAAAACCTACACGGTCAATAACATCTTGCTCTGTGGTTAATCTAAATAATGGGCTGCTACTACGAATAGCTAAAAACTCTTGGAACACATCCCCTGCGTAAGCTATATCTTGCGGCTGTGCAGCAGCTTGTGGATTACCTGAGAGCTTAATGATTTCAGGCCATTTCTGTTGGTTTTTCTCAGCATTAGGTAAACCAATATTCCAATTATTATTTTCTTTCGTTAAATCTACCGCATTAAACCAATCCCCTGCATTGTAACTGTCACGATCCATTGATTTTGAGCGTAGTAAATCAGCCCCAAGTTGCATAAACGGGATACCTTGGCTTACTAATGGAATTGCTAATGCCATATTATGCGCACGCACTCGTTGCTCAATACTCATACTTGTTGCATGTTTATATTGCAGTTGATCCCATAAGGTTTCGTTATCGTGCTTTGATACGTAGTTAATGCTGTCAGCAGGGTCTAAAGCATAAGCCGTCGGCTGAGTATTCCAGCTAAAGCTATTACCTTTTGCCGAATTACCTTTAAAGTCTTTCAGGATATAGTTTTGTAAATTACCCGCCAGTGATAAACGCAGAGTATCTTGGTCTGCTAAATTACCATCGGTCGGGTTATTGCTAAACATAGCACCACCGCGCACAGCCTCACGGATGCGGTCATTGAATGTGCCAACTTCAGAGCCAGCCATATCAGCTTGCTTAGCTTGAGTGAACAATCGGTTATTAGCGACTTCACCAAAATCCCAGCCTTCGCCATAAAAGTAGTTGTCAGGGTCAACAGCTTGCACCGCTTCACGCGCTGCTAAAATTGATGATTTAGGCATGTGCCCCATAACATCAAAGCGAAAGCTATCGTAGCCAAAGTCGCGAGCAAGTATGACTAGTGAATCGCTAACAAACTTGTCCATCATCACATGTTCAGTCGCGGTGTTTTCACAACAGGTTGAACGCTCGATATCGCCCGTTACTTCGCTGTATCTGTGGTAATAACCCGGTACGAGTTTATCAAACACTGACTTTTCCCAAATGCCTGATGAGGTTGTGTGGTTGTATACCACATCAAGAACCACGCGAAGGCCGATCTCTTGAAGTGACTGTACCATGGCGCGTGTCTCTTTAACCCGGGCAACCCCTTCACTGCTTGATGCATACGAACCTTCTGGGGCAATAAAGTGATGCGGGTCGTAACCCCAGTTAAAACCGTCTAAATCACGCATCGCGCTGGCAAGTGCTTGAGCATCATCAGAACCCGGAAAGTAGCTTTGCATTAAATTAGCAATGATGCTGTTTTTATTTTCGATTTTACAAGCATCGGCGGCATCGTCTATTCGCTCACATAACTTACCTAGAGTGTCAGTGACTTCAACGCGCTTATCCGCATCTTCTTCAATGGTGCCAATGTCTGTTACAGGGAGTAAGTGAAAATGCGTTAAACCTTTGTCAGCTAGTTGCTTAAGGTGCTGCATAGGGATGCTTTCAAGCTCAGTAAATGCTAAATATTTACCTTGGTTTGCTGCACTTACTGACGTATCGCGAATACTAAAATCACGTACATGACCTTCATAGATAATGGCATCTTCCGGGTTGGTAATTGTTGGTACACTGCGCTCATCCCAGCCTTGTGGTTTGGTATCGTCATCATTTAAGTTGATCAACTGCGAATACAGGCCATTGCTTGATACATTCAGTGAGTAAGGATCGGTACTCCATAAACTTTCAATCGCTTGAGTAGTAGGGTGGTAAACATCAAACGCATAGCGGTAATAATGACGGTCGTATTTGCTGTCTAAACTCACTGACCAAATACCTGTATTGCTGTCTAACGTCATGGCAGTGCTATGTACTTGTGCTTTATCGGCGTCAAATACATTAAGCATCATATTGCTAGCGGTTGGTGCCCATACTGAAACATCAATTGCATTGTTATTATAATGCACGCCTAGCATGGCTTCATTTGCGTCGTTTTCACCTTGGGTGTAAAGTGCATCAAGGGCTTTGGCGGTTTGCACAAAACTTGCTTCAAGTAGCTTGCCTTCTGCATCGTAGCCCGCTACAACGAGCTGTTGTTTTATAAGTTGTTTTGCAGTAGCGGCATCCCAATTACCTTGATAGGCAGTCCAATCTGTTAAGTGCGGTACTTTCGCTGCTTGTGCATCGGTTAAACTCGTTGCCATTAATTCAACGGTTTCACCATTTAAGCCAGTATCAACATCAACAACCAAATCGGCAGCAGCTGATGAATGCAGCTTAATAATCTGCGTAAGCTCATTGCTTGGCTTATACAGCACAGTATTTAAATCAATCCAGTGTGCTGATGCACCGTCAATTGCAACCGGGCGTTCGCCAAGCGCTTCTACTGGGTATTCAAATACTGTTGGCTCACCATCAAAGGTAAAGTTCATACGTACAAAACGCTCGTCGTCCTGCATCAGTGGCATGGTTAAATCCACATCACCATGGGCTTTACCTGAACCTTCTGTGCCAATATGAATAATAAAATTAGCGCACTCGGTATAACCGTCTTTTAGCGCGACAATCCAATAAGCTCCATAGTTTGGATCGACACCATTATATTCATGGCCATTAGCCCAATCGGTGGCATCAAACGGCGGCGCGTAAGCATCACAGCCGTCGGTATTCCAAGAGTGTAAACGATAGCCTTCGTACCCTTCATTCTTATCACGTTTATAAAATAATACGGCTTCATTTTCCCCGGCGAATACCACTGGGTCTGGTAAGTCGGGGTTATAGCCACTGGTACAGCTTTCATTATTTGCATCTGGAAACAGCGGTGCGTCACAAGAGATAGGCTCAGGAGCAACACATTGAGTGCTTGCTGCATTAGGGACTTGCGGTACATCACAAGTCAATAAGGCTTGGCCTGCTTTTACATCGCTACTGCCTGAGCCTCCACAGCCAAACAGTAGTGTTAAGCTCACTGCTAATAGCAAATGAGTCAATTTAGTTATTTTATTCATTATTTATGCTCCAATTTGCTATTAGTGGCTATAGGTAAAACCTAAATAAACCTGACGACCAAAGTACTGGGTAGTACCGGTGATGTTTTCATTGCCAAAGTAACTTTGGGTTGGTTCATCAGTAAGATTATTAACCTGTAGCAACATGCCAAATGAGTCTGTAAATTGATAAGAGGTTTGAAAATCGACCACGGTCTCGGCATCAAAATTAACCACTTGCTCATTGATCGCCACTTGCTCTGAAACAAAGTCTGAGCGGTAACGCACATTAAGGCGGGTTTCAAAATTATCTAAGCTGTAAAATAAAGTGCCGTTTAACACGTTTTTAGACAAACCAGGTAAACCTTGTGTAACCGTTTCACCACCTAAGCTGGTGATAGATTCAACTTCGCTCTCGGTGTATGAATAGCTACCGTTAAACCCAAGGCCATCAAACGGCGCGGGGAAAAACGAAAATACTTGCGTGTAGGCAAGTTCAATACCGCGAATATAACCGCCATTGGCGTTATTTACCGCCGTTGTGTAAGTGCCGTTAGTTGTGGCAACTTGCTCACCACTGACTGGATTTTCTATATAGTCAGGGACGTTAAAACCATTACCTTTAAAGTCAAACCCTTCAATGGCGATGGTATCGATAAACGAATCGATGTTTTTATAAAAACCTGCGATCACTAGCGCACCATCTGACTCATCAAAATAATGCTCGTAAGAGATATCGTATTGGGAGGCATAAAATGGTTTTAAGAATGGATTATTGGTACTTGAGCCGTTAATTTTGCCGCTGGTTTTATCAGCCTGCGCACTGGCGTCCCCCGCTAGGCGATTAATCGGTGGGCGCGACATTACTTTAGCCGCCGCAAAGCGTAATTGCGTATTATCCGTTAGCTGAAAGTTTAAATTAAGGGATGGCAGATAATCGGTATAAGTTGTGCCAAGTACATTAGGTAAATAATTTTTATTTATGATGCCGATACTGTCGGTAATGTTTTGTGCACCGAGTGATAAATCGCCATTAACATTTTCTAAAATAGTGGCCGATTGGTCGGTATCAACACGGCGAATACCAATATTACCCAGTACTGGCATAGTACCAATTTCAGTATTAATATTAAGCATGGCGTAGGCTGAAAGCACTTCTTCATACACTGAGCCACTTTGTAGCATGGTCCATGAGTAGTTAGTGGTGTAACCTTGCGAGTCAACTACCCCATCTGCATTACCCCAAGTTTTAACTGGCTCTGGTGCGCCTTCAGGAAACCAAGCATTAAGCGCTTTGTCTAAATCAATCGCCAAATATGATGGGAAATAACTAAAGTCACCTTCCCAGTCAACGACATTTACCATGTCATTGGTTAAACGCAGTGGCGGCTCACTCACTGAAAAATCACCATCATTACCGTATTCAAACACTGAGCGGTTATTGCTGTATTCGCGATCTGAATAACGCGCGCCAAATTCAACAGAGCTAAACCAGCTGTTATTCAGCTCGTATTTAAAATCAAGACGATAAGCGCTTACTTCATCTTCATTTTGATAAGGGTAAATACCGTATTTACTAACCATTACTCGGTCGATATCACTAAATGCAGCCGCTTGATTAAAGCCTACATCAGGTAAATTTAAACCATTAAGTTGGTAGTTTATTGATACGTTTTTATCTAACACAGGTTCTTCGACTGAGGCGTCTTCGGCAACCAACGCCCACAATAAGCCATTGCGAAAGTTACTTTTAGCCCGTGACAGCGACACATCAACATTAACGTTTAAACGTTCTGTCACTTGCCAATCGGCGTTAACACCGTAGCTATCTACTTCATCAAAGTCTTGGTTATCATCATTCACAATTTCAACGCGAGTGTAGCCTTTTGAAGTACGATTAACAGAGGCACCAACTACTGAATTTCCCTCTAGCTGAGCGTTTGTATAAGTGGCCGTTGGGCCACCTAATTTCACTCGTAACCCACGGGCAAATGACTCAGTATCAAAGCGTGATAAAAACACGTCCCCTTTTAATTTAAAATTATCCACCGGTGCCCATTCAATCGCCGCCATATAACCGTTACGAGTTTCTTCTCCACCTAAATGCTGAAGCTCAAAACCTTCGCTGATATACTCATTTTCAGGTTTAAGTTCGGGGCCATTAGTATCATTTGCAACACCATCAACGTCTTTATTATCGTTATAGGCAAGGCCAATAAACTGTGTTGCTACGCTGGGTTGAAATAACCGAGCATAACCAAGTGCGACACCTAAAGTATCGTCAAGATATTTACCTTGATAGGAAAAACTAATGCGGTCGCCAAACTCAGTGGCATCGTTCACCTCTGACGCTCGGTCGTTGTACATACCTCTGGCGTTAACCACAAACTTATGTTGCTGATCATTATCAAGCGGGCTAGCTGTTTGCAGTTCTACCGTACCTGCAACACCACCTTCGATAAGCGATGCTTTTGGTGATTTATACACGGCTGCTGAGCTGATCAATTCAGACGGATATTGGTCAAACTCAATACTACGGCTGCCACTAGTTGATACCTGTTCACGGCCATTTAAAGTTGAAAATACAAATCCACCGGACATACCGCGAATGTTGATTTCTGCCGCTTGCCCGCCGGTTCGTACCGCTGAGATCCCCGGTAACCGAGTGAGCGCATCAGCCATAGATACATCAGGCAAAGCACCTAAGTCATCCGCCGATAACTGCTCAGATACCGTATCAGTAAAGCGTTTTTGATTAAGTGATTGGATTAAACTACGACTAAAGCCACGCACTTCAATGACTTCAAGATCTTCTTCTAGTTGTGGTTTTTTTACGGTACTTTGCGCGTCACTTTCAACCGCAGCTAATACACTGCTGGCTGCAAACATTGCGAGCATTAACGCACTTAGTTTGAATTTCCCCATGAGCTTTCTACCCTATTGATTTTATAATTGTGTGCTGTTTGTTTTGAAATTGTGGATAAAATAAAACCAATAAAGTGTAACTAAAAAGTAAAATAAGTGTGATGAATACGTATGCAGCAGTAAGGGCAATAGCTAGCAAGGTGAGGAACTTAGTTTAGAAGTGCTGCGATCATGTAGATAACGTAAAATAAATCGACTGACTAACGGAATAACTCAGTCATAAGCCACTATTACACAGGTGAATTAGAAATTGCTAAGAGCAACTTTAAGATAAATAGTAAGGATTGGTAAAATTTAATAAACTACACCATTAGCACCACCCTTATTGCTAGACCAATAAAAATCACCGCTAATATTTTATCAAACCATGGGGATGATTTAGTAAAAGCAAAGCGCTTCTTTGAAAGCTCTGTCAATGCTGCAACAATCAGATACCAGCCAGTATCAATAGTAAAAACCGTTAAGCACATAATCAAACCGATCTTAAAACTGAGATTGGCAGGATCTATAAACTGTGAAAACAGGGCTAAAAAGAATACCGCTAATTTAGGATTTAGAAACGCAATAGCAAAGCCGTCTTGCAAGGCTTGTTTTGCGCTGCCACTTTGCTGAGCCACTTTTAACTCACTATTACTTGGTTTGGCTAATAAGATTTTAACCCCTAAATATGCCAAGTACGCTGCACCTAAGTAAACTAACACTTGATACACAGTAGGAAATTGCAACATTAGTGCACCGAGGCCAAGTAACGATGCTGCAGCATAAAAACCGACGCCAACACCATGGCTCAGCGCTGCCAACATGCCATTCTTCATACTGCCATGAATGCTATGTTTTAACACCACAGCCAAACTTGGCCCAGGAGACATTGCACCCATCATACAAATGGCGACTAAGCTTAGCCACAGTGATAACGTCATTTATATTCCTTATAGTTCTTCATTTTCAATAAGTAAGATGTATGAATAAACTTGGCCGTATAATCCTGTAGAGGCGCTAACATTTATTACTTTCCAGCCATCTTGGTTTAATTGATAAATTCGCTCATTAAGTGCGTCAATATCAACACCGCCTCTAAAAAAGCCACGCTGCTTTTTAAACTCAATTATTTTCTGCATGGCTGTATCGCTTATAATTGATACTCAAAATCATAAATGTGTATACCGGCTTCGATGCGAATTGCCATTTTTCCGCTAAGGCCTGCAAGTTCATTACTACCAGAATCTGGCACCACGTTTAAAATTAATGAATCTTGGCCTTTATCCATAGTGCCAAAATGTTGCAGCACAAAGCTGCCTTGAAGACCTGCAAGTGTGCCAACTACTTGTTCAATTGCCACATAACCGGCACTGCCTTGAGTTGCGGTCATGGCACTGAGCATTTCGCCAGTGCTGGTTGCATCAAGCTCACCTGTAAACGTTTTATCAATCGACATACGACCCAGGTTTACGCCATCAATGCCCTTTGCATAACCTTCAATAGGATTGAGTTTAACGTTAAATTCGCCCGTTACTTTTTCAGTTGTCATGGTTAGTCCCTTAGTTAGTTATTGAAATTATGATTTAAGTAACCATATCTATACCCTATTCATCTAAAAGAATCCACTATGAGCAATAGTAAAACCGAGCAAAAAGACAAAGCTGCTTTTAGTAGTTTAATTCCTATTTTTCAGTTTATTAAGCCGTATAAATGGGTGGTTTTTGCAGCTCTTGCAGCATTACTTGTTACTGCCGGGGTTAATTTATCATTGGGCCAAGGAGTTAAATTTGTTATTGATCACGGCTTTATTGCGGGCTCTCAAGAACAATTAAAACAAGCTATAATCGTGCTAATTGGCTTGATCAGCTTATTAGCCATAGGAACATTCAGCCGTTTTTATTTAATGTCATGGATTGGTGAGCGCGTCAGTAATGATATTCGTAAAGCGGTATTTGATCGCATAGTCACCCTGCACCCGAGTTACTTTGAAGAAAACCGCAGTGGCGAATTAATGTCGCGCTTAACAACCGACACCACTTTGTTGCAATCAATCATTGGCTCGTCATTTTCAATGGCACTGCGCAGCGCTCTGATGCTAGTCGGTGGTTTAGCCATGTTGTTATTTACTAACTTAAAACTCACTTTAGTTGTAGTTGCCTGTGTGCCGCTGGTGTTAGTACCCATGATGATTTTTGGTAAAAAAGTACGCAAACTTGCCAGCTCCAGCCAAGATGCGATTGCCGATATCAGCACTTATGCGGGAGAAATAATTCAAAATATTAAAGTAGTGCAAAGCTATAGCCACGAACAACGCGAACAACACGCTTTTGCACTAGAGACCGAAAAAGCCTTTAACGTTGCGAAAAGCCGTATTAAACAGCGCTCATTTTTAATTGCTGCAGTAATATTTTTGACCTTTAGCGCAATTAGCGTGATGCTGTGGATAGGTGGTAGTGATGTACTGGCAGGCACAATGACTGGCGGTGAGTTAGGTGCATTTGTGTTTTACGCCATTATGGTAGCGATGTCGGTAGCAACCGTTGCTGAAGTATATGGCGAGCTACAACGTGCAGCGGGCGCTGCCGCGCGGTTACTTGAACTGCTCGCGGTTAAAAGTGAGATCACGAACCCTACAGCACCACAAGATCAGTTATTACATAACAACTCTAACGCTCCAGCCATTAGTCTTGATAAAGTAACCTTTAATTATCCATCGCGTCCTGATGTGAGCGCCTTAAAAACTATTTCATTAACGATTGAACAAGGCCAAACAGTAGCAATCGTTGGTCCGTCAGGTGCTGGTAAAACCACGTTATTTGAATTACTACAACGCTTTTATGACCCTGCCGGTGGCGACATTAAGTTTCATAATATTAATATCAAAGATCTATCCCTTAATACACTCAGAAACAGCATGGGCATGGTGGCACAAAACCCGATTTTATTTAGCTCTGATGTGATGCATAACATTCGTTATGGCAACCCAGATGCAAGCGACGAACAAGTATATGCTGCCGCTAAGCATGCTCACGCGGATGAATTTATTGCACAATTACCTAACGGCTACGAGAGCTTTTTAGGCGAGCAAGGGGTGCGCTTATCAGGCGGCCAAAAACAACGAATTGTATTAGCAAGAGCGATATTAAAAGACCCAGAAATACTGTTACTCGATGAAGCAACCAGCGCTTTAGATGCGCAAAGTGAGCATCATGTACAAGCTGCGCTTGAACATTTAATGCAAAACCGTACTACGCTTATCATTGCCCACCGCCTCGCCACAGTAAAACATGCTGATATGATAGTGGTAATGGAGCACGGAGAGATAATCGCAACAGGTACTCATCAACAATTGCTAGCGAGTAATCCACTTTATCAAAAATTATGTGAGCTGCAGTTTAATAGGGATTGAAGCGGTAAGCGGTAAGCGGTAAGCGGTAAGCGGTA